>JAENWI010000054.1 GCA_016650115.1 Peptostreptococcaceae bacterium
GAAAGATGTATTGTGGGGTGGGCCCTTATGGACAAGTGGATATTATGCAAATACCGTAGGGCTGTATGCCAGTAAAGATACAATCAAGAAGTATATTCAGAACCAAGGCAACCCCAATGAGTATGAAAAGATTTATGAAGGACAAATCGAATTGGATTTATGGATTTGATACACCGTTGTTTGCGGCGGGGAGGCTTCATTTGAGCAGAAAAGCCACGGACATTAGCGGAAATCTTAACGCAGAAAAAATCAGGCAAATTTGTAAAAATCATGGTATTACATTTTCAGTGGACGCAAGTTGCAAAGGTGGAGCTGTTCTTGATGATGTAAAAGATAAAAGAAATAATTTGGCACATGGTACGATATTATTTGTGGAATGTGGGCGTGAGTATTCGGTTGAAGCTTTGATTTCTATAAAAGATGAAACCATAACCTTTTTGGACGGCATTTTAAAAGGAATGAAAGATTACTATGATGGTAAGAGTTATTTATTAGCAAAAACAGTTTAAATTATATGCTATTATCGTTGCAATTAGGGGCGGTACTAGCATTTTTTATACATTTTTTATAAACACTTACATTGCTTTCTGAATGCATAAAACTCAAACATAATGGGATTTCATTTTTGCCGTATGGGAATTTATGAAAATATCGATAAAATGGTAAAACAAAAGAGTTATGAGCGTAGCAAATTTCCTTGGTTGAAACCTTTAACTATAATTCCCGATAAAAATTCTTACCACGCTTTTATAGCCCTATTTTGAGGGGTCTCCTATCCATATATTTTTACAAATCTATTGATTTTCCCTTGCCAAACAACAAGTTGCATGATATTCTGATGTGGTAAGAAATAATAGTTCTTACCACATTGGGAGAAACAACGGTGGCAAAGGAATTCATCCATTATCTCGAGAAGAACGGAGCGGAATACGGGGCCATCTACCTGCCCAAGCGCGTCGAGGGCAAAAAAGTCAACGAAATCACGAATCTAGGGCTTGTCATCGATAAAGACCGTGGTATCTTCAGGAACCGTGAGCGGGGAGTTTTCTCTTTTTCACTGGAGGATGGCTATGGCCGTGCCCCAGCAGATACAAAGCTTCCGGTCAAGGCTAAAGGTAAAGAGCTTCTTATCCTTGATTTTGGTGACAGCTTCCTCTTCTACTCGTTCCTGGAGTCGACTCCCTACTATGCCATCATCGAATCCCTTCTCCCTTCGGAATCGGATACGCTTTTTTCTCTTCTCGGGTACCACGTATTGGGCGGAGGAGCAAACTGTTACGCACAGACTTGGTGGGAGGGCAATTACGTCAACCGGCTCTACCCGCTTGCCCACCTGCAGGGCCAGAGGATAAGTGAGTTCCTCACAAGGCTCGGCAACGAGGCTGTGCATCGTACATTCTTCAAGCAGTACCTCGCTACCCTGATGTCGGGTCCTGGTATCCATGGGATACTCATAGACAGTACAGGCCTGCCCAACAGCATTGATTTGCCTATGACAGCCATTTCCAACCATAATGGTGACATTAATCTCGAGATGAGGCTGATCTTCGTTACGGAGAGGACTACAGGGATGCCACTTCTTTTTCGTTACATTGCCGGTAATGTCGTAGATGTCACCACCTTGGAGATTACGATCAATGAGCTCTACCAGCAAGGAGTGACTACGGACTTTGTCATTCTCGATGCTGGCTATTACAGCGAAGGCAACATCATAGCCCTCCATGAGAAGGAAATAGCGTATGTCACCCGGCTGCAAGCCAACAGAAAGCTGTATAAGGAACTCATTTTACATAACATTGACAGCCTTGAGGACGGTAAAAACCTTGTAAAGTACAACGGACGTGCTCTGTATGTGAAAAGGGTCGAATGCAAGGTTGCAGGAGGATTTGATGCATATGCCTACATCGCCATAGACCTGACCATGAAATCCATAGGCATGAACAAGGCCATGCTTGTCGCATTGGATGACAATCTCGGCCCTGATGAGATAAACGCAAGAATGAAGAGACTGGGGGTTTTTGTGCTGGTCTCATCGGAAAATCTTGGGGCAGAAGAAATCCTGCCTCTATATTATACGAGACAGCAGGTGGAGCAGGTGTTTGACATAGTGAAGAATTATGCTGATATGCTGCCCTTGCGCGTTCACAGTGAGGAAACACTCAGAGGGCATCTGATGCTCGGATTCATCGCTACAATCATATGCCGTCTGATGCAGAAGGAACTGGACAAGAAAGAGATAAACATGATAGGGCTTACAAGAGAACTGAAAAACCAGAAATGCAAGGTGTATCCCAACTGCATCATACCCCAAGAACCCAAAAAGAAGATGAATGACGGGTATAAGATCTTCAAACTCACAAGTCCCCCGATTATCGAAACAGAAGAGAAGAGTTCCTGTGGTAAGAATTAATCCCGGGAATTATAGTTAAAGTTATTATTGTATAGAACTATGTAAGAAGGAAATTAAAAGACTATGCTATGAGTTATTTCTATGAAGGAACGGTTAATTTCAGGTGTCTGTGTCATACATGTATAAATAATTCCCAAAATTAAAATAAATAGCGGCAACCAAATTGAGATTAGACAGAAAGTAAGAAATCGATGGTGAGATTTAATATTGTCTTTTAATTTCTCAACATCCTTCGATATCATCTGGGATTTATCACTTTGATATTTCTCCTCGACCATGATTTCTTTTAGCCGATCATTTTCTTCATCTACTATCTTGTTCAAGTCATTCAAGGACCTTTTATCATAGTGAATGAGAAAGGAATAAATTATAGATGCAAGTATGAGTGAAACAAAGATAATAATATTATTAACCATGCTTCCACTCCAATCAAGATCGAATTGGGATAATGCAAACGCCATTGAAACAATTAGAATCAGCTCCCCTTTCACGTTATCTACAGACTTTTTGATTTTCTCATTAAGTGCTATAAAAGACTCATCCAGATCTTTTTTTAATAGATTCAAGTTATACTTTTCATAATGAATACTACAACTAACCTTGAATTCTTGGAGGATAATATCGAATCGCGAAAAAAACTTCTCAAGTCTATCTTCCATGTCAACTATAGAAAGATTCTCATACAACACTGATTTAAAAATATTCAATTCGGGATTTGACTTGTTAAAGTTTGTATCAAGAAAATCCTTTGCATTTTTTAATTTCAGGACACAGTTAATATTGAAACTGCTTGGTACTTCCAAGATTGTTTTCCCACAAAGAAACGCCATAATCCCTGAAAACTTATGGTCTGATAATTGAGATAGCTTTTCAAAAACAGCAAAGCTTGCATCTACATCAAGAAACGTGTTCGGTATAATGGAAGAATAGTTTTCCTCGATCAGATAGGTCCACCCTGATAAATCTGTCATTTCAGGGGGGTTAATCAAACGATTCATATATTTATTCGTCGCTGAGTGAATATTCCTAGCTACGAAGATCTGAGACGTACCTAAAATTGCAGAGGAAGTAAGAATCGTTATCTGACCGCCTTGTTTCGGTAGGCTATCAAATTTTGGTTCATACTCTCTCCCATCAATAGTAATGTTGTTGATTTCATCAAAGAGCATGCTACACTCAACCAGAATATCTCTGACATCTGCAAATTTAAATGTCATCCAGATATTCTGATTGTCATACTTAATACTGATCAAATGTTTAAAGATAATGCTGAATCGATCTTGCCTCATCTCTATTTCAGTTGACATTGCTAATCTCCTAGTTCGGCATCGCAAACAAACTTTCTATATTCTCGATACAGGTCACCCGTCGGATCTTTGATTCGCAGTTGGTGATCCTCATTATAATACGTTACAGTTTTGTCTTCTACCTTGCTTGCATCAATATCAATCATTATACCTGATTCTTTATAGTAGAATTTCTTCCAGGATTTGTAGGATTTTTTATTAGGTTTGAAACTGGCAGAAAGTTCAAGTTGCTGTTGCTCAATATAATCATTGAACTCCTCTTGATCATCAGGATTCGGAATCACAATATTCTGCATTTGCTGGAGAGATACCTCCTGCGGATTATCATCAAAATATTTTACAATTTTATTCCTTGCCTCATTCATTGCAGCATCATCAAAGTGTTTCTCACTAATTAAGAAACTCTCAATTGCTTCGATTGCATATTTTGTTGCTTTTGCACTTAGTTGAACATTGTCACAACCGATAAAGTTTTTTCTATAAATTTCAGAAAGCCCCCTCAATCCTGTCATGAATGTAAGATAATTGATATCAATATTTGCCGTTAGAAGACGATCAATCATAATTGTGGTGGCAACATGCATATGTTGTAGGTCCAATGTCATATTCTTAGTGAATTTGAGTGTATTGGTATCCAATCCGCTATCGGCCTTATCTGCCATCAGGGCTATGGCAACTATGTGACCTCTCGATTCATCGGTATAATCGAATACGATAAGGAATCCTCCAGCGGATCGTTTATCATCTTTCAGGCATTTTCTCAAATGTATTCCGATCTTTTTTGACAACTCGAGAAATTTCTCAGGAGTAGTCTCAGAGCAGTACTCCATAACAAACTTCTGTACTGGCCACCGGTTCAAGTCATCTATAAACCTGCCATGCTGAACACCCTTTCGAACACTATGTGCCTGCTTAAAATTGGTAACGAATAATTCTGATACAGGGGCAATCTCTATCAATTCGTCAACAATTTTTTCTTCAATTTCCTCTGAATTCTGTCGCTTGAATAGTTTATGGGCTACAATGTAATTCACTACTGACATCCGAATCCCTCCTTTCTCGAATACTAATATTGGTTATTCATAATATGGCCAGTGATGTACTCATATATATGACTTGCCTAAAAGTGTACCCCTGTCATAACCTGCTGTCATTCCTCAGAAGTGCCTGTTTTTACAAATTGGTACAAATAATTCTCTATCTGTCATAGTAGATAAAGTTGGATAGAGAGAAATTAGTCATAACTACTACTGCATACATAAGACCTCCTTCGGTCACTCAGAAGCACAATAGAAAGCAAAGGCCTACCTTACAATATTTACACCCTCAAGGGTGCAGTGAAACCTTGGTATACGATTGGTCAATCAAAGTTGTGATGGAGAGTAGCAGTAATAAAATCTTCCAGCCATGAAAATGATTGTTCTCGAACTGGCTTAAACATGCCTTCTTCCTTCTCATCCTTGTCGAACTGGGCGAAACTCTTGCTCGTTTTTCTAGGATTCTGGTAGATTCTAATGAACTCATTCAGGAACAACTTCGAATACTCATCAATTTCGAGGGCATTCTCACTCAGCGTTATTCTGGTATTTCTCGTGTACTGTTCCTTTTCAACCTTGTGAACAATAATATTCAGAATATCAAGTATTCTTTCTTCTGGCATTTTCTATCACTCCTTTTTATATACGCGGTGAATTAGAACATGAATATTGTAATTATCAAATTTAGGATACAGTTTTGATTAACCAATTAGTTTGAGTCAGTAAATCTAATACTTGTTCTTTAGTTGGAGTGGATTGCTTGTCATGGTCACATATATTTCTTATTGATGCCATATATGTGATTTTTTGAAAGGTAGGCACATCAATAACTCCAGCTTCCTTAAGAGGCATAACCAATTCATTTATTCCAGGGTTTTTTACTTTTACCTCTTTTTCTAAGGCATGGCTGGAAAGAAGATGTTTAAGATGTTTTTCAATCACCACACCGGCAAGAGCTCCAGCTGCTCTGACGTTAATTTTCAGCACATTTTTTGCAGCTTCAAGTTCATTTTCTTGGTAGTCATAGTAAATTGTTGAATCAAGATCAAAAAGAATTGAGTCAACATTCACGATCATCGATGCAAATATTGCTAATTGATTTGCAAGACATGTGCATGCCTGTCCTTTTGAATCAAAATGTGAATACTTGGCAGGAACTATTCCCTTGAGAAAATCTTGAATTACAAAAGTGTCATACCCTAACTGTTTCCGGTTTGGATCGATTTCATAATAACTCTTGAACTCTTCTAACCGTTCAGGGAGAAATCGAGCAATCGCTTTGCGTGCCAACGTATACCAGTTTTGATATTCCTGATGCCGATTAACAAGTTCCCCTTTAGTCCATTTCTTATGAAATGTGTTACCTATTTCAAGCAATGAATTCAATTCTTCTTTAATTTTTTCAGCATTACTTTTCTGTTCCATATGGAAATCTGCCATGGCTTTATCCTATCCTCATTTTTCTATAACCAGGTTTGCTGTTGTAGTTTTCAAACACTGTTTTCTTTGTTTCAGGATCAACCAGTTGCCCAACTAGTGCGCTGAGCTTGCGATCAATGCTTTCCTGGTACTGAGCTGCGACTTCTGCAGCGTAGGCAATCCTGTTCAGTCTGTCTAGGATCAACAAATAGAAAATGAGTACAATGGCGGCGATAATGACAGGGGCCATGGAAATTAGTTCGTACATGAGATCCTCTTCCGGCCACTAAGGAGCACAATTTGAAGCAAAGACCTACCTGATTATATATACACACCCTCAAGAGTGCTTCTACCAATACATCATGAAACGCCCAATGACCTTACCCAAGATCTGTATCCGATAAGTATCTCCAGCGAACAGTCTGGGAGAATATTTATCTCTGTCGCTTATTACGCTGACCAAATTTTCAATTGGAATAAGCTCCATCATCTTCACAAATACCTCGCTGCCAATTTATAGCACATACACCCCAAGGTGTATAATGGCCTAATGAAAGTAGTGTTACAATGAAGATAAGCGACCAAGCTCCAAAAACTCCTGCACCCGATCCTGTGAATACCAATTGTTTGTCATCCACATACGTGTGTTTCGCTTTCCATTTTTCAATCGCACAGGCTGACCAAGGATAAAACAATGTGAAGGTGATGACGTTCAACACAGTTGTCCAAATCAGCAACCAAAAATAGGAACCACCCTTTCCTCTGAAATCAAAACATCCATATGCCATACAAATCCCCCAAAACCCAACTAATATATGCATAGTAAGTCTTACTTGACTCATTTGCAAGAAAAATGTCTTTTAGCATAGGTTAAGAACCCACATCGAGAACTTAGGCATTTATCATTATTTGAAAAAGTGTCACTTTTCCCCATAAAAAAACCTGCTACATTTCTGCAACAGGAAGTCATTTGCCGCCTCTCGGAATTGAACCGAGGACACAAGGATTTTCAGTCCTTTGCTCTACCAACTGAGCTAAAGCGGCTTGACCTCCTCCTGTATACCCCAATTCCAGAATTCTTGTCAACACCTTTTTGCGCTTTTCGTGCTTTGCCTCGATAATCTTGCTCAAAGCAGAACCATCTGGTAAAGTCAAAAAATAGATGAAAAGCAAAGAAAAACCCATGCTCCAGCTACATAACATAAGTTTTGGCTTTGAAAAGACAAAGCCTATCCTAACTGACACCTCCCTTACCATCGAAAGGGGATCCTTCACCCTCATAACAGGACCCAACGGATCAGGAAAGAGCCTGTTGCTCAAATGCATCAAAGGCCTACTTAAACCAACCTCAGGGACAATTTATTTGGATGGTGCTGATGTGACGCGTTCTGGAAAGAAAAGGCTTACCTCCATCGGACTGGTCTTCCAGGACGCAGAGACACAGATAGTAGGGCAGACAGTAGAGAGGGATATCCTTTTCGGACTGGAGAACCTTGAACTCCCTCTTTCTGTGCAGCAAGAACGCCTAGCTGAAGTAGTTCAACTGCTCGACCTCACCAAGCAACTTTCGCAACGCCCAAGGACCCTCAGCGGAGGGGAAAAGAGAAGACTCTCCATAGCAGGTGTACTGGTCATGCAACCCAAGCTGCTCTTCATGGA
>JAENWI010000397.1 GCA_016650115.1 Peptostreptococcaceae bacterium
GCGCTTTTCAAAATTCTAATTTGAATGTAACAAATATTTTTTACATTTTCTTAGCAGGGGCAGCCATTACATTGATAATATATCTGTTCTCGGCAAAATCTGAAAAAGTTACTCAGGATGATAATTACACATGTGGTGAATTGCCTTCTGACTGGGGAACAACCCCAGAAAGATTTAATTTTTCATATGGTTTCTATCAACCATTTCAGGAGATGTTCAATCCTATTATGGAGCTTATTTCCTTCGATCGTTGGATGAAATCCTTTGGCAAAATAATTGAAAGAATCAGCAATGGTTTAAGTGCGCTGTATACGAAAAGTGAGGGAGCAGTTCTTATGTTATATATTGGAGTTGCTATATTAATTATTGGGGGGTGGATGATATGATGACAGTAGTTAATGTTGTTGCCTACTCATTTTTTGCAATATTGATTGGACTGATATTTATGGGAATTGGCCGTAAGGTGGCTGCAAGAATTCATTTGAGATATGGCCCACCATTTTATCAATCAATTATGGATGTTATTAAACTGTTAAGCAGAAAATCAATTACTCACAACTTCGTAATGGATTTGGGTATGATTATGGCTCTCACAGGTTTAATTGGCACGATGCTTTATATACCGATTGCTGGGAATATTGCATTTGAATCAAACACGGACATAGTTGTTATTATGTATTTGATGGCAATTGGGCATTTGGGAATGGCTATGGCAGTATCTGCCAGCGGTAACCCGTATGCTACAATTGGTGTTTCCCGAGCACTTACAATGATGCTTGGATATGAAGTGCCATTTTTTACAGTAATGTTGGGATTGATAGTATTTAATCATTCTTCGTCTGTTATGGTAATAAATTTAGCACAGGCAGGTTCAATTGGAGATTGGAACCTTTGGAGTATGCCGATTGGATTTATTGCAGCTGAAATAGCATTACAAGCAATGATGGGAGAAAAACCATTTGACGCGATGATTGCACCAGCTGAGATTGCTTCAGGACCAATGGTAGAACTTTCCGGGAAGTATCTGGGGCTTGGATTTTTAACAAAAGCAGTTGGTGTTTTTGTAGAAACGGCATTAATTGTCAACTTTTTCATGGGTGGCGGAACAAGTGTCATTGCATTTGTTATTAAACAGTTGGAAGTGTATTTAATCGCAGTTATTTTCGATAATATTTTTCCGAGATATAAAATTGAGCAGGCTGTCAAATTCCTATGGATTTTCCCTATGGGCCTTGCAGTAATTCAATTGATATTATTGACAATTTAAGGAGAAAAAATGAGTAACATTAATAATTTTGAATGTCAGGTAAACCCTATAAGTCAGGCAAACCCTATAAGTCAGGCAAACCAGGATAAATTGTGGGATAAAGTCATAAACTATTTCAGAAAACGTTCCCTGTGGATGCTTCATTACTGTACAGGTTGCGGTGCAATAGAATTGCCACC
>JAENWI010000421.1 GCA_016650115.1 Peptostreptococcaceae bacterium
ATGGAGGACGCCATCTCGAAAAAAAGTGATGCTATGTTCCGCGAAATCTCAAACAGCAGGGCAACGATAGTAATTTTTGAAAAATACAGACAGGCAAAATCATATATTGATGAATTGAAAAGAGATATCTCATCAAGAGAGATGGCTGGTGGATTAAAATTGTTCCTTGAGTGGGAAAAAAATGAAACCTTCACCGGTGGGGAAGTTAAGGTGAACAACCTGATTAAGTTCATGACAGATGCCAGTAAAGAAAATGAGTTTAAAGAAAGCATTAAGCGTTTTATCCAGTATAAGATTGACCAGGAAAAGTTATCGGCAAAAGAAGAGATTAGAGATGTTAATTTCGAAAAGGCTGTATTTGATGCCCTCGATTATAGAAAATGGTTTGAATTTAAGATATTTTACGAGAAGGATGGTGAGAGTAAAACAGAACTAACGCCGGCGAATTATAATGTTCTATCTGGAGGGATGAAATCCACTATCAGTTATGCTCCACTTATATCATCCCTGACGCTTTTAATGAATAAGGCGCAGCCAACGGCACCTCGAATAGTAGCGCTTGATGAAGCCTTTGCGGGAGTCGATCTGGAAGGAGCTGATATGATGTTTGAATATATCGAATCACTGGATTTCTCATATATAATGACATCAGAGAAGTTGACCGGTCTTTATCCGGCAATAAGCAATATTTCTATTGTTACTTATGACAAGGACGTTAAGACTAAAGAAATATCAACATTGAAATATTACTGGTCCAAGGGCAAACATCATGTTTTTCCAGAATCGATTGAGAATATCATCAGTCAAGAAGCAGGTGGTAATAATTAATGAGTATATCGGATTATCTAAAGCAAAACAGAGGTTTGCATGAAATAGTATGCATGATGCTGGAAAACTATAAGCATTATGGGAGACTGCATGGCAATTGCATTGTTGAGAGCCCTTCCGATAATCTTAGGTATCTTGCAGGGAGGATAATGGGCAATGTGCTTAAGCCCTCGTATAAGGAGACTGGGCCTCTTGTGTTTTCTTTTAATACATTCTTCGCCAGGCTAAAGAAAGTCAACTGCACAAATGAGGAAATTGGTGATATGCTCCAGGAATATTTTGGAGAAATTATCGTTACCAGACCTCAGATTGCAGAGAGGAAAAGGACTGATTTTAAGGAGTTTTTAAGCACCATAGCAGAAGAATGCCATTCGGAGATAAAAGGCCGATTAATGGCCGATATTGAGGCAAATGGGAGGGTGTACACTACTCTAAAGAGCGTGTTTAATGAGGATAGGAAACGTGCCCTCAAAAGCTGGAAGGTTATCATGAAAATGTGGTTATGGGTAATTGGTCAGATTGACAAACCCG
>JAENWI010000284.1 GCA_016650115.1 Peptostreptococcaceae bacterium
CAGAAAAGGACAGATGTAAGTCTCCAATTGCATAGATACTCATATTTTCACTCTTCCTCAATCCCGATTGAAAGCGGGTCTTCCTCAATGTCCTGAGGTTCAATATCAAGCAAAATTTCGCTTTCATTCTCTGCTATGCTGGCCACATTTCTCAATTTTCTTTGAATACTTCTTGTTCTGACACCTATAAGCTTATCCAACTCCACATTCGCCTGATTGATTCTTTGCTGTGTCATAGCAAGCACATCACCAAATTTTTCAAATTCTGTTTTAACAGCGCCAAGAATGACCCAGACCTGACTGGAATGTTTTTGTATGGCAAGAGTCTTAAATCCCATTTGAAGACTGTTTAAAAGAGCTGCCATCGTTGTAGGCCCGGCAATGCTTATTTTATATTCTTTTTGAAGTGTTTCCACCATGCCTCTTCTCACCGCCTCCGCATAAAGCCCCTCAAAAGGAAGGAACATAATGCCGAAATCCGTCGTGTAAGGCGGATCAATGTATTTATCGTGAATATCTTTCGCTGCCTTTTTTAATGCTTTTTCAAGCGCTTTTGTGGCTTCTTCAATTTCGGCCGGATTTGCCGTATCATACGCATCTACCAGTTTTGAATAGGTATCTCCAGGGAATTTTGCATCAATGGGAAGATAAACAACGCCACTGTCATCGCCAGGAAGTTTGATGGCGAATTCCACTCTTTCAGAGCCAGTGCTTTTTGTCGTAATATTTTCTTCATACTGTTCTTTTGAAAGCATTTGTTCAAGGATTGCACTAAGCTGTATTTCTCCCAGAATTCCTCTTGTTTTCACATTGGAGAGCACCTTTTTAAGATCACCAACCCCTGCCGCAAGTGTCTGCATTTCTCCCAGTCCTTTATAAACCTGTTCTAATCGTTCACTGACAAGTCTGAAGGATTGACCAATTCTTTCTTCAAGTGTTTTTTGAAGTTTTTCATCTACTGTATGTCTCATCTGCTCCAGTTGTTTGTTATTGTCCTCCTGCAGCGCCGATATTCTTTTTTCCATTGTGTTTCTTATATTTTCAAGCTTCTGTTCATTCTGAATGGCCATGGCTTCAAACTGACGGTTCAACTCGGCAAGCCTTTTATCCTGTGCCCCGGCTGCATCCTTCTGAGTGCCTGAAAGAATTTCTGCCAGAGATCTAAAACTGGTTTGAGTAAATTGAATGGTTTCCTGCCTTGACGATTTAATTTCCTGCTGCAGGTCCATCCTGGCTTCTTTTATCTGCTTTTCATTATCCAGACTGGACGTTTTAATCTGATCAAGTATTTCCTTGTTCTCTTCAGGTTCCTTATTATTTATTTTCCTAAGAATAACAAATAATATGATGATTGCTGTAAGGATTCCCAAAAGAGCTAAAACAATTGCTATAACAAGTAATCCATTCATAAATACACTCCCTAAATTTCAATTAATTCATTCGTTTTTGTTTGATTGATACTTTTAGACGATCTAATCCTCCACTTTTATTTAAGTGCTTCTTTAACTGTCTGGCCTTCCACATAAATTTTTTTCAACACATTGTTGTCTAAAAAGAACTGTGAAGCATCTGATATTTCTAGTGATTTTAGATATTTTTCTCGAAGTCCATCCAAAGAAACTGGCTGTCCAGTCGTTGTATTCCATGCTCTGCCATTTTCAAATATCCCATCTCTGGACATTTCAAAAGCAGTATTATCTGTAAAGTAGGAACCCTTTACCATAAAAGTGTGTTCCGCAACAAAGCCGCTGTTAGCAGTTAGTAAATTCTGTCCCTGATAAATGGTGTCAAGTTTTTCAAATCCCATCAGATAAGCCATTGTTGGTAGAAAATCCAGCTGCCCGCCCGCGGTGGTAACTGTTTGCCTTATATCAGCTGCATCCTCAGGCATATTAATAATAAGAGGGATATGCATCACCTCATCAAAATCATATTTTTTTCCTAAAATTCGTCCCATTACCTGATCAGTTTCTTCATTATTCACAAGGCCGGAGTGGTCTCCATAAATTGCTATGATTGAATTCTCATATATTCCGTTTGCCTTTAGTTCTTCAATAAACTGACCCAGTGCAAAATCAGTGTAAGCAGCGCTGTTCAAATAATTTCCA
>JAENWI010000417.1 GCA_016650115.1 Peptostreptococcaceae bacterium
AAAATGGTTGTATTGTTATGGGATGGAATTATTTTTCCTGACACCATCAGAGTCATTGCACAACCCGATTTTTTTTGTTGGAGTATTATTTATCAGTTAATCGGCTATGCAGTTTGAAATAATTGTAATATAATGTATACGCAGTACGTTATGGTTAAGTGCAGGAGGTTTTATGAAACAAATCGAAGTAGTTGCTGGCATTATTATGGATAACGACAAAATTCTATGTGTGCAACGAGGAGCCGGAAAATATGATTATATCTCCTATAAATTCGAATTCCCCGGGGGTAAAGTCGAACTCAACGAGAATGGCAAAGAAGCCTTGAGAAGAGAATTATTAGAGGAAATGAGGCTTGACATAAAGTTGGAGGAGATGGAGCACTTCATTGAAATAGAACACGAATATAAAGATTTTAAAGTGTTAATGAACTCCTATATCTGCCGTGTTGAAAATCCGGAGTTTGAGCTGTTGGAACACATTGACGGAAAGTGGTTACTGGCAGATGAATTGTTATGTCTTGATTGGGCAGAAGCGGATATTCCAATCGTTAATGTATTGATTCAAAGAGGGAAATATGGATGCTATATCTAAGGAGATGCATCAAATCAAAGGACAACTTGAAACCGGTTTAAGAATCCATTAATTGGTATTTCAAATAGTGAAATATTATAATCAAACAATTATAACCAAAAGTAAATTCTAATAACTTTTTTGTGTTATAATTTAATTAATAAAGAGAGCAGAATATAGCTAAAATCTTAATTACGAGGTATATACAGGAATGCAAAATGAAATAAAAGGAACACTGGCTGGGATGTTTCCATTCTGGAGTAAGCTGCCACCACATGATCGGGAGCTTTTAGAACAAGGAACAATTACTAGAAAACATAAAAAAGGTGAAAATATTCATGGTGGAGGATTAGACTGTACAGGAATAATCGGTGTGGTTTCGGGAAGACTAAGAGTGTATCTGTTATCTGAGGAGGGAAAAGAAGTAACGCTTTTCAGATTGCTGGAAAACGATATTTGTGTCCTTTCGGCATCATGCATTATTAAAAATATAGAATTTGATGTTTATGTGGATGCTGAGATAGATACTAGTATTATTTTAATCAACTCAGGAACTTATGAAAACTTGGGCAGAAAAAATCCTTTTGCGGAGGCATACATTCAAGAAATGGTATCAATGCGTTTTTCGGAAGCCATGTGGGTAATGTCACAAGTTCTGTTTATGAAAATGGATAAGCGCTTAGCAATATTTTTACTGGAACAGTCAAACATTGAAGAGTCTGATTCCATAAAATTAACTCATCAGGAAATTGCTGATCATATGTCAACAGCAAGAGAAGTTGTCAGCAGAATGCTGAAATA
>JAENWI010000425.1 GCA_016650115.1 Peptostreptococcaceae bacterium
CTAGCAGGGTGCTGAAAACGACTCACACCAGCGAGAGCCGATAGATGACAAGGACTGAAATGAGCCGGGCGGAGCCCCGTTGGAGACGATTCTCCCCCGAGGGACCCCTTGAACGGCCCCGCAGGGCCCCATATCTCCCCTCATCCTCACGCCGGACACAGCTTCGCCTCCAGGTTCTTCAGTCTCACCAGGTTAAAGCAGGCGCAGGTGAAGGTGAAGACCGCCCGCACCTTCTCTTCTCCCCGATGCCGGAGCTTGCGCAGACCCCCGGTCACCTTCATCCAGCCGAAGGGCTCTTCCACGATCTTGCGCCGGCGCTGACTCACCGCGTAACCCTCCCAGCCGGTGGTCCTCTGGTCGATGGCGTTGAACTTCTTCTTCTCGGCCACGTGGGGGGTGATGCGCAGGGCGCGGGTCTCTTTGACGAAATTCTTGGTGTTGTAGCCCTTGTCCGCCCCTACGGTCAGCCGACCTTTGCCCCGACCGCGTTCTCGGGTGAGGAGCGTAAGAGCCGCCTCTTCTTCGGCCGTGCCGGTGGCCTTGGTGAGGGTGCAGTCGACGATGAGGCCGTTCCGGTTCTCCACCACGATATGTCCGGCGTAGGCGAGCTTGGCTTCCTTGCCCCTGCCCTTGCGGGCGAGACGGGCCTCGGGATCAGTGGTCGAGGCGTGGGTCTTGTTCGAACGCCGCTCCCCGTGGAAGTCGACCTCCGGGTTTCTGCCTGTGCCCCGGCTGGGAGTGTCACCGCCGCCCTGGTCCTCTCCCTCGTCTTTGGGCCGGAAGCTCTTAAGAGAAGCGGCCGCCTCGATCAAGGTGCCGTCCACACTGAAGTGCTCCCGGGAGAGGAGCTTCTTCGCTTCTGCCTCTCCCCGGATCTTCTCAAAGAAGATGCCGGCCACTTCGGCGGTCAAGATACGGTCCCGGTTCTTGGTGAAGCTCGTGGGGTGCCAGGCCGCCTGCGAGAACCGCAACCCCACGAACCAACGGAAGAGCAGGTTGTATTCCAAGTGCTCGCAGAGCTTGCGCTCCGAGGGGATGCCATACAGGGTCTGCAGGACCAGGGCACGCAAGAGACACTCGGGCGGGATGGAGACCCTCCCTTTCTCGGCATAGAGGGAGTCGAACAGAGGGCTCATCTCCCGCAGGGCCTTGTCCACGAGGAGGCGGATGGAGCGCAGGGGGTGATCGGGAGGCACGCGGTCCTCCAGACTCTCGAACACGATGAAGCCCTCTTGCCCCTCTTCATCTCCCCGCATAGCGTCTCCCTTTGTCATGATTTGCAGGGAAAAGTCTATCAAATCGGAGTCCGGAAAGATAGGGCGAAGAGGGTCATGAGTGAGTACTATCCAA
>JAENWI010000208.1 GCA_016650115.1 Peptostreptococcaceae bacterium
AGCAATGCAATGTTCTTATCCCCAATAAAGCCAAAAAAGCGTGAAACTCCTGTCCCTTTAGGCAAAAACATGTTCATGACGCTTCCAATGAGAATGAGAAGGATGGGTAACAGTAGGATTGAGAGTGATAAAGTGGTACTCGGTCTCATCGTTGCTTTCTCTTCCTTTTCTGAAACAATCTCTTCGTAATGGAACCATATGTATGCAACCCGATACTTTTTTCCTCCCTAATTATTGTATTATTTTCTAATAGTGGTAATCCACTTTTTAAACCCTTCTTGCTCCATAACCTCTGGATTTATGATAAACAAGGGATTCTTATCCTCTAGGAATTTGGTAATATCTTCCATCAATAAGCCAGGTGAACTGGTCAAAGCTTCAGTAGTTGTTCCAGCAATATGAGTGGTGAGGGTAACATTGTCCAAGGAGACAATTGCATCAAGAGCGGGAATTGGTTCAATTGGGAACACATCCAAGGCTGCTCCAGCAATACGATTTTCTTTCAATACATCAAAAAGGGCTTTGTAATCCACCAAACCAGCACGGCCTGTGTTGATGAAGTAACTGGTGGGTTTCATAAGGGCAAACTCTTCCTTGCCGACCATACCTTTGTTATCATCGGTGAGTCTGGCATGGATACTCACAAAATCACTTTGGGAGAAAAGCTCCTCTTTAGAGACAAGTTTAACGCCTGCTTTCATGACAATCTCTTTGTTTGCATAAGGATCATATACAAGCACCTGTGTCTTAAAGCCTGACAGCTTTTGTGCCACCAGTTGTCCTATAAACCCAAAACCAACAAGACCTATGGTTTTTTCTTTAAGTTGAGGTACGGAATCGGAGTTTGAAAAGGCTTTTCTCCACTCTCCCTGCTTGATGGCAAAGTGAGCGCGTGCAATGTTTCTTCCTTCTGCAAGCATCAATCCAACTGCAAAATCACTCACAGCTTCAGCATTCCTGCCCATAACATTAAAGACTAAAATACCCCGTCTTGTAGCCTCTTCAAGGTTCACATTTTCCAATCCAGCCCTGCAGACACCTACGATTCGAAGATTGGGAAGAGCCTCCATCATCTTTGAAGATATAGGAACAAATAGTCCCATTGCAATTTCAGTATCACGATCCTTTTCCGTGATCATTTCAGGGACAATTTCAATTTCAGGGCCTTTTTTTTCAACCTCAAGGCGACGGAACTGGAGGGTTTGGGCATTTGTCTCCCAATCTCCTACCTTAACCTCCTCTACATAGGGGGATAAATATTTGTCAAACCCTGGCTTGAATAGTTCTCCGGGGATCATTGCATCACCTAGTATGCATGCTTTCTTAATACGCTTCATATGTAATACTCCTTACGTTATTTTTTCTGTTTTGCAACAGCAATCTGAGAACGGGCAATTGAATCAACCCCTCTTTTTCCTAATCGGATAGTAAGTGCTACGGTTAATACATCAATAATAACCATTTGAATGATGCGGGAAGTCATCGCATCGGGGCGATATTTCATTTCATTTGTGCTGCTGATAAGGGTGTAATCGGACAATTTGGCAAGTGTTGAATGAAGGTAACTAGTAATAGAAACTATAATCACCCCCTCCATTTTTACTGACTCAGCACTATTGGTGATCACATCGCTTTCTCCTGAATGGGAGACAAATATATAGACATCATCCTTAGCTGACTGGGAACATTGGATAGATATAATGTGTGAATCAGAACAGGTAGAGGCATTCAAGCCCAAACGAATCAGTTTGTGAAACAGGTCTCCAGCTATATACGAGGATGATCCAACTCCGAAAACGAAGATCCGTTTAGCTGAAACAAGTTTCTCCACCACCTGAGAAACCAACTCTTCAGTGATAAGGTGCCTTATATCATTAATTGCTGTGATGGTTGATGTTACTATCTTATCGGTGATTGTTGAAAGTGAGTCGTTAGATTCTATGTCAGACCAAGCATATTTTGGATTGTCTTTCTGTAGGCTTTGAGCAAGATTTACTCGGAAAACCTGATAAGAAGTAAATCCTATCTTGCGCAAAAAACGCATAATGGTTGTCTCACTTGTAGAACAATGCAGTGCTAAGTCTGTAATGGAGAGATACATTACGCTTTGCATGTTTTGTAACACAAAATCCCCAATCTTTTGTTGAACAACACTTAGCGTGTTATAGTTTATTCGAATGGCAGAAGCTACATTGATCTGATTGATAGCTTTATTCTTGTTGATAGGTATTTTTTGACTCCTTAGTGTGGACATTGAGTTAATTATCTACGTCCATAATAGCACGAGTTGCCAAAGTGTCAAGAATAATTAGGGGCTTATGTCTGAAAGGTCTGAAACTGGATCGGAAACCAGAGCTTGCAAATATTCGATTCTAACTTTGCATTACACTTCATAGTAAGGAATGAGTAAAGAATAACTTACCCGTTCAGGTGGATGCACAAGATGAGCCTCCATCTGAGGCAGTGCCTGAGCATCTTGTCTGAATTCGGGGAATAAGCTGATAATACATAGGCTTGAAAGAGTTTATTTCGTCCGATTATTCAGTCAGGTTTCTCCAAAGGGAGAGCCTGCATGGAAGAATCGGCACAATAGCGTTGCAAGAACCTTAGCGGCCGGCTATCGGAGCATCGCCGAACAATGGTTTGCAGAGAAGAGGATTCCTGTTTCCGAGGAGGACGACAGCTTTTTTTCATAGGCATAGAGCTCCTCTGTTGCCAAAGCAATCTTGGTGACTGAGAAATTACGGCCTTGGGGATATATATAGTAGGTATCGCTTAAGGTCGAGAGGTCGATACAGTCCCCTTTGCCAAAGTATTCGAACTCAATATGGCAGGAATACATTGATAGGATGGGTTTTGCTAGGGAGAATGACTCACCTTCAAAC
>JAENWI010000100.1 GCA_016650115.1 Peptostreptococcaceae bacterium
GCAGCCATGTGCATTGCAAAGCAGGCAAGACCTATCTCTCAAAACGGGTTGCTGTACACTGATGAAAACATTGACGGGCTTCTCATGGCAAGGCATACAGCCAGAGAAGTCAGAATGGGCGGAGGCAGAATAAAAGGCCATGGAAAAAGAACAAAAGACCAGAACAGTTTGTTTGAAGAAAAAATCAGAATGTTGATTGAAGAAAAATGATCACTTCACCAATTGAAGACAGGCTGATCGTAAAAAGAAGGGTTTAATAAGTTGAAAAAATATTGCCATTTATGTTATAATATTTTAAATAACACCATTAAAACAAATAATTAAGGAGGGTTAAAAAATGTTGAAAGATTTTAAGCTTTTCGTTATGAAAGGAAATGTTCTGGACCTTGCAGTTGCAGTTATTATTGGCGGTGCATTTGGGAAAATCATTGCCTCGTTGGTTAATGATGTGATCATGCCTATTATTGGGATTTTAATGGGTAATATTGACATTAAAACCTTGAAGATCCTTATTTCCCCGGCGGTTGGAGATACTCCGGAGGCTGCTGTCTATTATGGTATGTTTATACAAAACATTGTTGATTTTCTAATTATTGCTTTCTTTATTTTTTTGATGATCAGGCTGATAGAAAAATCAAAGAGAAAACAGAAGAATCCAATTGAAGAAACCGTTGAAATAATACCGGAAGACACAGAGCTTCTTCGTGAAATTCGAGATCTTCTAAAAAAATAAATTCGCTTTTCCGATTTTAAATGATGGGATATTTAGAGATGTATTATACTTATATTTTACAATGTTCTGACGGGACATTATACACTGGATATGCTGTAGATATCAACCAGCGTGTAGCAGCTCACAACAGTGGAAAGGGTTCCAAATATACCAGGGGAAGACTCCCGGTTACGTTGGTTTATTATGAAGTGCTGGACACAAAGAAGGAAGCACTTCAAAGGGAACGCCAAATAAAAAAACTGGACAGAATAGGGAAAATAAAATTAATTCAGGCAGAAACATGGGACTAAATCATATTTATATGAAATAGGGCAAACAGGATTGGAGACTGGGATGATCAAACAGGTATTTCAGATTTACTATGAAAGAGGCGATTTTTTCATTAAACTGACTTTGGAACATTTGAAAATTTCTGGCAGTGCAATCATTTTAGGAGCCATTATAGGGTTGATTTTAGGTGTTGTTATCAGTGAATATAAAAAAACATCTCCTGTCATTCTCGGGATGACTAATTTTATCTACACGATCCCGTCCATATCTCTGCTTGGCCTTTTAATACCTTTTTCCGGCATTGGGAATACAACTGCTATTATTGCACTGACTGTATACGCCCTTTTACCGATGGTTCGAAATACTCATGCAGGTATAGTAAGCATAGATCCGGCAATCATTGAAGCTGCAAAAGGAATGGGTAGCACCCCTTTTGACATACTGTATAAAATCAAGCTCCCGCTTGCGACTACTGTTATATTAGCTGGTTTTAAAAATATGGTAGTCATGACCATTGCTCTTGCAGGTATTGCTTCATTTATTGGGGCAGGGGGATTGGGAGTGGCTATTTACAGAGGAATTACCACAAATAATATGGTTATGACTGTAGCTGGCAGTTTATTGATTGCGTTTTTAGCTTTATTTTCAGATTTCCTGATTGGAGGTCTTGAAAAATCTGTTGAAAGAAAATGGAGGTTGAAAAGATGAATAAGTATTTAAGAAGAATGTCGATTTTGCTGGTATTTGTATTACTGATTTCTTTGATCGGCTGTTCAGGCAAAGGTGAAACTAAAACTATAAAAATTGCTACCAAACCAATGACGGAACAGTTCATTTTAGGTGAAATGATTGCATTACTTATTGAAGCAGATACTGATATAACAGTGGAAATGACAAAAGGTGTTGGTGGTGGCACCAGTAATATTCATCCGGCTATTATAAAGGGAGATTTTGATCTTTATCCTGAATATACGGGAACTGCCTGGAGCTTTGTATTAAAAGAAAAAGGTATCCCTGATGATGAAACCTTATATAAAGAGCTGACTAAAAAATATGAAAGTGAGTATAACCTGAAATGGGTTGGACTGTATGGTTTTAATAACACTTATGGCTTAGTGGTAAGAAAAGAAATTGCAGACAAATATAATATAAAGACTTATTCGGATTTGGCTAAATATTCTAAAGATTTGGTATTTGGCGCAGAATATGATTTTTTTGAAAGAGAAGATGGTTTTAACGCATTGACCAAAACCTACGGGTTGGATTTTAAAAAAACTGTGGATCTGGATATAGGGCTTAAATACAACGCCATTAATTCAAAAGAAATAGATGTGATGAATATTTTCACAACAGATGGCCAACTGGCCATTTCAGATGTAACTGT
Source organism: Peptostreptococcaceae bacterium (assembly GCA_016650115.1). GTDB lineage: Bacteria > Bacillota > Clostridia > Peptostreptococcales > Anaerovoracaceae > JAENWH01. Next base: position 2,388 of record JAENWI010000100.1, read on the forward strand.
TCTTGTGGATGACAAAGATTTCTATCAGACGTATTATTGCGGAACCGTTGTCAGAATGGACGCTTTGGAAAAATACCCTGAACTGGAAGCTGTTTTAATGAAAATGGATAATATTATAACGGATAGTGAAATGTCGGCATTGAACAATAAGGTTGAAGCCGATGGTATGAACGAAAAAAACCTCGCTAGAGAATTTTTAATTGAAAAAGGGCTTCTGGAGAAATAAAAGATGGAGGGCATATGGGGAATCAAGATTGTATTATTTTTGAAAATGTCTCTAAGTCATATGGTGAAAACAGGATATTAAGCAATTTTAATTTGACAATATGCAAAGTCGATTTTTTGGCCATAATAGGAAGCTCAGGATGTGGGAAAACAACTGTTTTAAAACTTATTAACGGTTTGCTCACTCCTGACAGTGGCAGAATTTTTGTAAATGGAGAAGACATAGCTAAAATGGACCAGATTCAATTAAGAAGAAAAATGGGTTATGTGATTCAGGAGGTTGGCCTCTTCCCCCATATGAGCATCGGTAAAAACATTGCTTATGTACCAAATTTAATAAAAGAAGATGATAAAAATGGAATCAGCAATAAAGTAAAAGAACTGATCAGTATGGTTGGTCTGGATGAAGAAATAATATCTAGATATCCAAGTGAGCTTTCTGGCGGACAACGACAGAGAGTTGGTCTTGCAAGGGCTTTAGCCGCGTCACCGGAAGTCTTACTGATGGATGAGCCATTCGGCGCAGTGGACGAAATAAATCGAAAACTGCTGCAGGAAGAAATATTGAAAATTTATAAAAAACTGAATGTGATGATTGTTTTTATTACCCATGACATTAAAGAAGCGCTTAAGCTTGGAACAAGAGTACTTGTTATGGATAAAGGCGAAATAATTCAAATTGGGACACCATCTGAAATAAAACAGCATCCTAAGACGGACTTTGTAAGGGAGTTAATTGGTGTTTAATGGTAGAATATAAAAGAATCTTGGAAGAAAATATAGATGCCGAATATAAGGCATTTCATGAAAAACTGGTTCCAGGTGTGCAAAATATCAGAGGGGTAAGAAGCCCGATTATTAAACAGCTTGCGAAGGAAATAGTTAAACAGGACTATGATTGTTTTCTAGAGGAACGGTCTTTTGATAATTATGAAGAGAAAATGCTGTATGGGATTGTGATTGGAAATCTGAAACTTCCCTTTGAGCAGGTGGCAAAACACATTATCGAATTTGTACCGATAATAGACAACTGGGCAGTTTGCGACAGTTTTTGTGCCAGTCTGAAAATCACTGTAAAAAATAAACAGGAAATGTGGAGGCTTCTAGAGAGATATTTTAACTCTAAGGAAGAGTATGAGATCAGGTTTGCCGTTGTAATGCTGATGGATTACTATATTGAACCAGTGTATATTGATGAAGTTCTGGCTGTTTTAGCAAAAATTAAACATAACGGCTATTATGTTAAAATGGCAATCGCCTGGGCAATTTCTTCGGCTTTTGTAAAAGAAAAAGAAAAAACGTTGAAATTTATTTGCTCTGATAACCTGGAAAGTTGGACTCGCAATAAGTCATTACAAAAAATAAGAGAATCTTACAGAGTTTCTAAAGAAGATAAATTATCGTTAAATCAAATGAAGAATAATATGGATTGGTGAAAAAAATGTTAATACTTACGGATAAAACTATTGATTTGAAAATCAAACAAGCTGAGATCATTAATATTAACAGTCATACAATTAACTTTTGCACAAGTTGTTTTAATTGTTGGATTAAAACACCAGGAAGTTGTGTGATTCGAGATGACCAAGTGCACATTTATCCTAAAATTGCAATAGCTAATGAAATCGTGTATATTTGCAAAGTCAGGTATGGCTGTTATGATGTGGCTTTTAAGACAATGCTTGAAAGATGTCTGCCTCTGCAACAGCCTTTTTTAAGGATTTTAAAAAATGAAACCCATCACGAGCAAAGAGGCGTAGAGGTTAAAGATGCTATTATTATCGGGTATGGCGTTGAAAATGAAGAAGAAAAAGGAATTTTTACTAAATTAATTGAGAGGAATTCATTTGATATGTGTCTGGGAAGTTACAAAGTAATTTTTGCCACAGAGACCGAAGTGGAAGAAATTCTCCTGAAGGAGGTATCTGAAAGATGGATCAAACAATAATCATCAATGGCAGCCATAGGGCTCCATTATCAAATTCCAGAAGATACACAAAATACCTTATGAAGTTTTTAAAGACTGACTCAACAGAGCTTTTGCTAAACAAAAATAATTATGATGAAATATCAAAAGAGCTTTTTTCCGCGCAGACAGCAATTTTGGTTTTCCCATTGTATGTTGATTGTATTCCATCAATTTTACTTGGTTTTTTAAATCGCTTAGAAAAGCTTGGAGAAAAGTATAAATCCCGGCCAACTGTTTATATCATCATAAACTGTGGTTTCATTGAAAATGAACAAAATGAAGTGGCCATCAGTATAATAAAGTTTTTCTTGAAGAAGAACGGCTTTAAATACGGAGGTGTTTTAAGTATCGGCTCGGGAGAAGCAATACTGGATTCACCTTTTAGAGGAATGGTAAGGGGCAAAATTAAAAAAATGGCGCAGGCGATTGAACATGGAGAAACCATATGCATAAAAACACAGATGCCGATTTCTAAATGGTTTTTTGTTCAAGCCGGTAATAAATACTGGGAAATAAAAGGTTCGTCTCATGGAAAGACGAAAATAGAAATGAAAACTATGGAGATAAAATAACTTATGGAAAACAGGATTGATTTGAAGAATTTTAAATAGAGAATTATATTTATTGTATAGTTATAGAAAAGGGTGGGTAATGATACTATCAGCAGAAAAAATCTCCAAAAGCTACGGATTAAAACCTTTGCTAACCGAAGTTGATTTTTATTTAAATGAACAGGATAAAGTTGGTGTTATAGGGATAAATGGGACGGGTAAATCAACATTTCTTAAGATTTTAGCGGGGCTTGAATATGCGGATTCGGGGGATATCAGCAGAAATAAACTTGCAAAAATAGCGTATCTAGATCAAAATACCGATATTTCAGGAGAAATGTCGGTTATTAATTATGTGCTGGCTAATGAAAATAAGTCCGATTTGGAAATACAAGAATATGAAGCCAAGGATATTCTGGGAAGACTTGCAATTACCGAATATGATAAACCAGTTGGACAGCTTTCCGGAGGACAAAAAAAGAGGGTTGCTATTGCCAGAGCACTTGTTTCAAACAGTGATATGCTGATTTTAGATGAACCTACTAATCATCTTGACAAAGATTCAATATTATGGTTGGAACAGTATTTAATCAAATATCCAGGGGCAATTGTAATGATTACACATGACAGGTATTTTCTGGATCGTGTAACAAACAGGATTGTAGAAATTGAAAGAGGAAAATTATTTGCCTATGAGGGAAATTACTCCAAATACCTGGAAATGAAATCGCTTAGAGAAGAAAGCCTTATTGGGAGCGAGAGAAAAAGACAAACCATATTAAAAAAAGA
>JAENWI010000456.1 GCA_016650115.1 Peptostreptococcaceae bacterium
TGTCGACATTGGATTTAGTTTTTTATTTGTCAGAATAGTGACCTAAAGCCGAAATAACCAAAACCGTTATTACTTCATCGTCAACGGAATAGACAAGGCGGTGTTTGCTCGTTATTTTTCTTGACCATTGGCCCGCTCTGTCATGCCCTAATGGTTTTGGCTTTCCGGTCCCGGAGTATGGATGCTCTCTCAACTCGTTTATCAAATTGTTCAATTTCAAAATAGCGGCTTTGTCTCCCGATTTTCTATGTTTCAGAAAATCCTTTTCTGCATCCTCTGAAATTATAAGTTCATACTTCATAGTCCCAGGAGTTCTTTTTGAAGCTCGGGGGTCAGCTTGCGGACTTTACCCTCTTTGGCCTGCAGTATTGACTTGTCGATTCTTGCCAACATTTCAGGGGTAAAGTACAAATCTTCGTCACCAATTGGGGTTAGTACATAGGCTTGTTTTTTTCCTCTCTTGATCACTACTTTCTCCCCTTTGTCTGCCAGGTCGAAGAAATTCTTTTGCTTATCACGGAACTCTCGACTTGTAACCTCTAAAACTGCCATAACTTTTAATTTAATGTGTACCAAATTCGGTACAAATGTAGTAAATAGTTTTAATTATGCCGAGACTGGAGCAATAAAAAATCTGCTCCTAAATTCAGCTATTTATTTGTGTGCAGTTTTCTTATTTTGCGATAGCAAAAAAGTCAACTGATAAGTTGAGCAAGATGGAATCAGGCAACCTGATTCTGTTAATCAGGCGTTGCCTGATTATGAGTTAGTTACAAAATAGTTATAGTTACTGTTTTGGGTATAAATAGTTATTTTAATTGTATTATAACTGAAAAACACTATTTTAGTAAAAATAAATAGATATTAAATAGTTATTATATGGCTGATTTTGCAACAATTAATGTCAAACGAACTACTAAAATAGTTATTGCTCGAATTGCCAAAAAATACAATATGAGTATTGTAGATTTTGTGGAATCAATTGGAAATTACTTCGATGTTACAGGCGTTAATCCCGCCGATCAAGTTGTTCTTTCTCCTGCTGAAGAATTGAAGAAATTCAGGGATACGATCATTTCATTCATGCGAAAACAAGAGAAAGATTATATCCTTCCGGTGTTTGGTCAGATGGAAATATTAATTGCAAGGTTCATGGAATACATCGAAAATGAAGCACCCAGAAAAGACGGAATCCAAGGTCAACTATTCTCCACGAATAATCCAAAAATTGAAAATATGGAGGAAGTGAAAACACCACAA
>JAENWI010000046.1 GCA_016650115.1 Peptostreptococcaceae bacterium
CAGTGAATCTATGCAAGTATTTATGCAGACAACAATAGTTATTGCAGAAATTCTAATTGGTTTAGCTTTAATTGGAGGTCTTTTCACCTTCCTTGCTGCCGGATTCTCCATTGTTCTTCAGGCTATGTTCATGCTTACTACGGGTTTGTATATTACTACTTTCTGGATGATATTTGCAGCAATAGCATTATTGATAGCAGGAGGCAGTGTATTTGGTTTGGATTATTATGTAATGCCAGTATTGAAAAATAAATGGGCACATACAAGATTTGGAAGAAAGTGGTACTTATATAATGACTAAACTGGAAATTAACAATTCAGGCAACAACAACTCAGACAGTAACAATTCAGACACTAAATACTATAAATTTGATGAAGCTTTTGATTTAACAAAAGCTTCTGTTGAAAAATTGCTAGTTCAGGCGCCTCATATGGTCAGAGACTATACAAAGCATCTATCAAAGAGTCAGGGTAAGTTTGTTAGAGCTAAAGCACTTTTAGTCTGTGCGCTGAACGGCCAAAATCAAATTCATGAAAATGCGGTTCACCTTGCAGTTTCAATAGAAATACTGCATCTGGCAACTTTGGTTCATGATGACATCATTGATGATTCTGATTTGAGAAGAGGCAATGAAACGCTTCAAAAGAGATATGGCAAGAAAAAGGCGGTTATTTGTGGAGATTATTTGCTTAGTTTAGCACTTAGAACTCTCTCCCGATTAAAGGAGAAGGAAAACTATACCGAGTTTTTTCTGCCGAATTTTGTTTCAAGAGTTTGCCTTGGTGAACTGGAGCAATACTCGAACAATGGTAATTTAAATATATCAACATTCAGATATTTGAAGATTATCAGGGGCAAAACGGCGGCTCTATTTGAGGGTGCATTTTTGGCAGGAGCAATTTTTTCGGGAGAAGAAGAAAAACACCAAAGTCAGTATGCTAAACTGGGTAGATATATAGGAATGATTTTCCAACTGACGGATGATTGTATAGATTTTGAAGCTTCTGAAGCAGAAGCAAAAAAACCAGTTGGCAAAGATTACGAAGAGGGTGTTATAACACTTCCTTTAATTTATTCAATTAAACAAGATAAAGAATTCAACAACAATATAAAAACAGGGAAGATAAATATAGAAGAAATAATCAATCTGGTTATTAAATTTGATGGAATAAATTTTACAAAAGGTATTTCAAAAGGTTATTACAAAAAAGCAGGTATTATTATTGATATCCTTGAAATCGACGCAGAAAAAAAAGGCAAACTTATGGATATTCTAGAGAAGTCATACAATGGGATTACAAAATGAAATTTTTCAAAAAAACAGATTTAATAGTTATTATAATATTGCTGATTATATCAGCAACTGTTTATTTGACCTATAATTACCTAGCACAAGGTGAAGAAGCAAAAGCAGAAATATATCTTGGATCAAAATTAATGAAAACCGTTAATTTATCAACAGGTGAAAACTACTCATTTTCAATTCCAGGTAAGGAAAATGTAGTCTTTCATTTGTATGAAGATGGAAGCATTGCTTTTGAAAAATCCGATTGCCCGGACCAAATATGTGTTAACTCAGGAAAACTTCATATTGTGGGTCAGAGTGCAGCTTGTCTGCCAAATGCATTAATATTAAAGATTGTTCCTAGGAATGGGTATAATAACAATCAGAATGATGTGGTAGTATAATGAGTAAGACGCAAAGACTGGTATTGACATCATTGTTTTTTGCGATTGCAATTATATTGTCAATCATAGAAAATTCATTACCCCCATTGCCTATAGCAATACCTGGTGTCAAATTTGGACTTTCAAACATCGCTGTCATGTATGTTCTTTTCTTTATAGGAGGGAAACAGGCCTATGCAGTGGCGGTATTAAAGGCTATTTTTGTATTTTCAACAAGGGGATGGATCGCAAGCATTTTAAGCTTAGCTGGAGGTCTATTATCGGTAACTGTAATGATTCTGTTCATGTATATATTTAAGGATAAGGTATCATACTTGATTTTGAGTATTTTCGGCGCTATATCCCATAATATCGGGCAGCTGGTGGCGGTATCCATTGTATATACAAACCTGTATCTGTTGTACTTTTTTCCACTTCTTCTACTGACAGGAGTGATGGCGGGAATCGTCACATCGGTGCTACTAAAGTTTATTCAACCTGCTTTTAAACGAGTCGGGTTTTATAATAGCAATTAACTAAACCATTCTAAACAATTTAACATAAGGAGGAAATTTTCAATGAAAAATTTTAAAAAAGTAGGTATTCTTGTACTGGTTCTTATTATGGCTTTGACTGTATTTACAGCTTGTGCAAAAGATGAACCAACGCCAGCGCCAACACCAGAACCAACACCAGAGGCTACTCTTTATACAGATGGCACTTATACTGCTGAGCAGGCAGATTTTGATGCTGAAAAAGGATGGAAAGATAATGCTACTGTAACAATCACTGATGGCAAGATTTCAGCAGTTGTTTTGAATTCAACAAGTTCAGACGCTGCAAAGGGTGACAAATTATCAGAAGTAGCAGCTGGAAATTATGATATGGTTGCAGGAGGAGCTAAATCAGCTTGGGATGTTCAGGCAAAGGCTATCCAGGATTATATTGTTTCAACTCAGGACACTACTTCCATCACTTTTGATGCTGAAGGAAAAGCTGACGCGATTTCAGGAGCAACCATTTCTTATGGTCACTTCTTTGACCTTGTAAACGAAGCGCTTGCACAGGCAGAAGCAAAATAAAAAGTTACATTTTTATTAGGGGTAGGGTTTTCTGCCCCTAATTTTTTTTAAACGCAGTTTTCTTTAACTATTTTTTAAGGAGATCAAAAGTGACGAATAAACTACAACTGAAAATCAGCATAATTCTTATAATCGCATTAATTGCAGGAATGCTTTCTGGATGTGCAAAGGAAACAAAATTGACAAGGTATGATACGGAATTTCTAAGTTTGTTTGATACTGCTTCGAAAATCATTGCTTATACGACCACTGAGGCTGAGTTTGAAAAACAGTCAAATTTCATTTACGATGAACTTAAGGTATATCATGAATTATTTGATATTTATAATAATTATGATGGCATTAATAATATAAAAACTATAAATGACAATGCAGGAATCAGTCCTGTAAAAGTTGATAAAAAGCTGATAGATCTTCTCTTGTTTTCAAAAGAAATCTATAAATTGACAGATGGCAAAGTAAATATTGCTTTTGGCAGTGTCCTTAAGGTGTGGCATGAATATCGGGAAGCAGGCATAGCTTTACCTGAAACAGCAGCACTTCCTCCCATGGAAACTTTGTTGGAAGCGAACAAACATACTGATATTAATATGATGATAATTGATGAGCAGGCGAGTACTGTTTATCTTGAAGATAAAGAAATGAGTTTGGATGTTGGGGCAATTGCAAAGGGTTACTCGACAGAACAGGTTGCCATTGTTGGGGAAAATAATGAGGGTATCACATCAATGCTTTTGAGCATTGGGGGTAATGTCAGATCCATTGGAGAGAAGGGAAACAAAGAAGGCCCCTGGAAGGTGGGAGTTCAGAATCCTGACAAGGAAGACGGTACAAGCCTCATTCATACAGTGGCACTTGTTGATAGCTCACTCGTCACAAGTGGCGATTACCAGCGATATTATTTTGTAAATGGAAAAAGATATCATCATATCATTGATCCGGAAACACTTTTGCCGGCAGATCATTATCGGGCTGTTTCAATTATTGAAAAAGATTCTGGATTAGCAGACGGGCTTTCGACGGCTTGTTTTATTATGCCCCTGGAAGATGCAAAAGCATTAATAGAAAAAATTGATGGTGCTGAAGCTGTTTTTGTAATGCCTGACGGGAGCCAGGAGTATACAAGTGGATTTAAAGACTATATCAGATAATGCTGGTATTATATAAAGAGATTTGATATAATAATAGAATAAAATTCCGACAGGAGGTAACTGATGAAACTTAAAATCGAGAATACTTATTTTAAGTGGGGGATCACTATTTTTGCATCTCTTTCAGCATCTATCATTTTGTTTTTTATCATTTATCGTTCTGAAGAGTTTGGGCAAATCCTGAGAGTTATTATTTCAATCGTAACGCCATTTATTTATGGGTTCGTCATAGCTTATTTATTGACTCCATCCTATAATTTTTTTCTGCGCAAGATTAATCTGTCGCTTACTCCTCTTATAAATAATAAACGGAAACTAATATCATTATCAAAGTTGTTATCTACGGCGATCACTTTAATATTGTCGATAACGATCATTAGCGGGTTGACAAGTATGGTTCTGCCACAGCTGGCTACAAGCATACTAGGTATTGTTAACACATTTCCAAGCAATGCAGACGGTCTAATGATTTGGGTTGTCGATAATTTCAATCTCTCTGATAAAACCGCAAATTTCATTAATGATAATATTGTGAACAATTTAACCAACTGGTTTATGGATAATCTGGTTCCAACCATGTCAGAAGTGGTTGAGGGTGTCTCTACCGGGTTAATCAGTTTCCTGCTAGTGATCAAAAACTTTTTGTTAGGACTTATTATCTGCGTGTATTTTCTTAACGGCAAAGAAATTTTTGCTGCGCAAGCTAAAAAAGGTGTTTTTGCAAGCTGCACAAAAGATAGAGCCGAATTTATTATTCATGAAGCAAAATTTATCAACAGAACATTTAGTGGTTTTGTAAATGGAAAAATAATTGATTCAATCATTGTTGGCATTATTTGCTTTATATCTCTGACAATTATGGATATGCCTTATACATTATTGATTAGTGTGATCATCGGAGTGACAAATATCATTCCATTCTTTGGGCCGTTTATAGGGGCAATACCTTCGGCGATTATCATATTGCTGGAGAGCCCGATTCAAGGTGTATATTTTGTAATATTCATACAAATACTGCAGATTATTGACGGTAATGTGATTGGCCCTAAAATTTTGGGTGATTCTACAGGTATACCGAGCTTTTGGGTTATTTTCGCAATCCTGGTTGGTGGTGGGTTATTCGGATTTATTGGAATGATTATTGGGATTCCTATTTTTGCAGTAATATATGCCTATGTTGGCAGGTATGTGAGATACAAACTAAGACAGAAGGACCTTCCGGTGGAAACCTTATATTATAAGGATACCAGTCACTATACAAGTAAAAGACCTGTGGAAAAAGAGGTGAAATAAAGTGGATATTATAGAATTGAAAAGAAGTTTAAAAGAAGACAGACCTGCTAAATGGGATCATATACCTGACATTGAATTATACATGGATCAGGTGCTTAATTTTATGAGAAAACAACATATCGGACTTGAAGGTGATGAAACACTGACTGCCTCAATGGTTAATAACTATATAAAAAAAGGCTTGCTGCCCAGGGCTCATCGAAAAAAATACAAGAAGGAGCATGTGGCTCATCTGACAGCAATTTGTTTGTTTAAGAGAGTCTTATCTGTATCCGATACGGATAAACTGCTTAAAGATCAGCTTGAAGGGCAGGAAATTGAAGGTTTTTATAAAAAGTATTGTAAAGAAATAGACCGTGAATTTGCTGCTGTTTCCGACTTAATACATTTAGACATGGACCGGGAAGAACTTTCAGATATGATTCTAAAACTTGCAATTTCCAGCTATGCGAAAAAACTTGCCTGCGAAAGGCTACTCCAGCTATCAAACGAATTGGATCAAAGCCCATTATAAGCATCCGACATTGGGCTTGCTTTTTTTGAACCCCTTGCAATCAGTCATTTGGGATTTCGGTTATCCACAGGGAGCCTGTGGATAATTAATAAAAGCAAGCTGTTTCAGAAATATGCATAAGATACATGAAAAAATGAGCATACAGTAAATGTGATTACACATTGGTTGGATGCTCATTTTATTTATGAGTAAAACTTATGCATTTAGCTTAATGGCAAAACTTATCCACAAGCCTAGTTTCAACAAACCCACCAACTGGAAGGGTTATTCTTTTCACAAACCCAATGTCGGATGCTTATAATGGGCTTAGTTTTTTAAACTCTGAAGTGGAGCTGGTATTCTTCCGCCTCTGTTTATCATCTTGGCAGGGGAAGAGGTGTTTAGTTTCATAACCGGACCGTTCCCAAGCAGACCGCCAAAGTCCAGCTCTTCACCTTCTGCAAGCCCAATGGCTGGAATAACCCTTACAGCAGTAGTCTTTGAATTAACCATACCTATTGCTGCTTCATCTGCAATGATTCCAGAGATGACAGCAGCGGTGGTATCACCAGGAATTACAATCATATCTAAACCTACTGAACAAACCGCAGTCATCGCTTCAAGTTTTTCAATTGTAAGATTTCCAGCTCTTACCGCGGCAATCATTCCCGCGTCTTCTGTTATTGGAATAAACGCACCTGACAGACCGCCTACATGGGAGGTTGCCATGACACCACCTTTTTTAACTGCATCATTCAACATGGCTAGGGCTGCGGTTGTACCGTGCCCTCCACACATGTCAAGACCGATTTCCTCCAAAATATGAGCAACCGAGTCTCCGACTGCAGGGGTAGGGGCAAGGGATAAGTCGATAATGCCGAAAGGAACACCTAATCTGGCGGAGGCTTCAACACCGACAAGCTGGCCCATACGTGTTATCTTAAAGGCAGTTCGCTTAATCATATCCGCTACTTCATCTAAACTTGCATCATCAGGCATTTTAGCCAGGGCCGCACGAACAACACCTGGACCCGAGACGCCAACATTTAATACACAGTCAGCTTCGCCAGGACCATGGAATGCGCCTGCCATAAATGGATTGTCTTCAACTGCATTACAAAATACAACCAGTTTTGCAGCACCAATGCATTGTCTGTCTTTGGTAAGCTCTGCGGCATCTATTACTATTTGTCCCATTAATTTCACAGCATCCATATTGATGCCGGCTCTGGTGGAACCGATATTAACTGAAGAACAAACAAATTCTGTTTCGGAAAGAGCTCTTGGAATAGATTCTATAAGGGCTTTATCTCCAGGAGAAAAACCCTTTTGTACAAGAGCGGAGTAACCCCCAATAAAGTTAACCCCAACGTCCCGGGCTGCCCTGTCCAGCGTTTTTGCATATTTTATGGGATCGCCGCCGGAGGCACCAACCAGCATCGCTATTGGCGTCACGGAAATCCTTTTATTCACAATGGGAATGCCATATTGCTTTTCAATATCTTCCCCCGTTTTTACAAGGTCCTTTGCATAGGTATAGATTTTGTTGTAGATCTTTTCACAGGATTTATCAATGTCGCTGTCGCAGCAGTCAATCAGTGAAATACCCATCGTAATCGTTCTAATATCTAAGTTTTCGTCTTGAATCATGGTAATTGTTTCCATGATATCGCTCATATTCAGCATGATACCCTCCTAAATGCGGTGCATGGAATTGAAAATGTCTTCGTGCATAACATGTACAGTCATTGTTGGCACATTAGCAGACAATCTTTGCTTTAATCCGTCAATATCACAATTCATCTGCGTAATGTCAATCAGCATGACCATGCAAAAGTATTCCTGAAGAACGGTTTGAGTTACCTCTATTACGTTTGCGTTTGAATCTGCGCAGGTTGTGCTGACTTTTGCCAGGATTCCAACCATATCTTTACCAATAACGGTTATAACTGCTTTCATTTCTTTTCCTCCTTTAATATATACGTATTTAATCCTATTGAGTTATCTATAATGTATTCTATTTTAACACAAGGAAACCTATCTGCAAAATATTTCTTGTTGATTTTATTGTTCCCCACCATGTTTGAGAACGATTCGTTTTTTGAACAAAAGTAAACGACTTTCAGGTTTTCGTTATTCCCCACACTTTCACGGTCAACAGTGTTTTCTACATTTCTGCAAAGAAATTCAACCAATTGGCACTCCAGCATGTCCTTGGCTATTTCCCCTTCAACCAGTTGTCTGAAGGCCGGATGGAAGGTACCTCCAGCAATGGCACCCTGCTCGGAATCACTTATTACATCAGTGCTCTTCAGCCCAACCCGAATGATATTTATTCCGGCATCTGAAATTATTTTGTACATCTCTTTTGTAATATGTACGGCTTCTTCCTGGTTTAAGGGAATATAAGAACCTTCAAGATACATTTCATATAATCGTGTATCTTTAATCACGATTGTTGGGTATAGACGAGCAATCGACGGATTAATTTTAACTAATTCTTTCGCAGAAAATATATCTTTTCCCAAAGAATCACCCGGCAAACCTATCATTAGCTGCAGACCCAGTTCAAAACCATATTTTTTAATTAATGCTGCGCTTTCATAAACACAGGCAATGCTATGACCTCTATTGGAGAGTCTCAAAACCTCTTCATCGAAAGACTGGACACCAAGTTCTATGATATCTACACCGTAATACTTAAGATTGTCCAGTATACGGGTATTTATGTAATCAGGC
>JAENWI010000315.1 GCA_016650115.1 Peptostreptococcaceae bacterium
ATTTTGACAGGTTTATTCTCCGATACAAGTTCATCAATAATCACTTTTAATTTGGAAGGAGTTGATTCTACCAAAGTAATTCCATGCGGCAATTCCACATTTATATTGACATAGTTTTCTCCAAGACCATAATATCCAAACAAATCCGCTGTAACCAGTACATTTTCCAAATTCAGACTCAACACATCTGCGCGTTTTCCCTCAATAGTCAAACTCACAACAAAATCCTCCGCATTGAGGGCAACAAATCCTTTTGATGCGTGATTTTCCGTATTTAATAACTTAACCGGAATATTGTCAAGTCTCTTTGTCGTAGTTGGATTAATCTCTCCAACTACATAAACCCAAAGCACTAAGGCAATTACAACGGAAAGTATTTTTGTGAAAGTTTTATTTTGCAGCATTATTTTTTCTCCCTAGCCTACTCATAAAGGATGCTATATTGTCTTCTTTTGCTCCGCTCAAGTAAAGATTGAGCAGTATTTTTTCAACTGATTTTATATCAAGGAATCTGTTTAATCTGCCGTTGTCAGCTAAAGAGATTATTCCCGTTTCTTCAGATACGACCAGGACGATAGCATCCGAATTTTCTGTTATTCCAAGTGCCGCTCTATGCCTTGTTCCAAGTTCCGAACCCAAACTGTTATTCTGTGTGAGTGGTAAAACGCACCCTGCGGCCATAACCCTTTCACCCCGAATAATGACAGCTCCATCATGAAGCGGTGCGCCTTCATAAAATATATTACCTAAAATTTCCGAAGAAACCAACGCCTCTAATTTAGTACCTGTTTCTGCTACATCATTTAACGCCGTTTCTCTTTCAACAACAATTAAAGCACCTGTTTTCGTTTTTGAAAACTCATCAATGGCTTTAGTAAATGATGAAACTATAAGCTTTGCCTTTTCTTTATTAAACTGACCAAATGGTGATTGCACAATTTTACTTCTTCCAACGTACTCCAGTCCTCTTCGAAGTTCAGGCTGAAATACAATAACAAGGGCGATTACGCCTAATGTTAAAGTTCCATTCAATATCCAGCTCATTGTATAAAAATTAAACTTCCCTGCCAGAAATGTGGCAATAACCAAAATAAGCAGACCTTTTACAAGTTGTTCTGCTCTAGTTTCTCTTATAAACCCCAAGATTTTATAAACAACGAAAGCAACAATAAGGATATCGATAACATCCGTTATGCCAACGCTCAAAACTATATTTTGGAAAAAGTTTTTCATTTTATTTCACCTCTATTTTTCTTATCCTTATTGTATAGAAAAATCACTTGTTTTTCAATAGATAAGGTTAAAATTTAATCACAGACTTAATGATAAATTAAAATGTTGCTTTTTTCCAGAACCATTTCTATTTTTATTATGTTTAATAGGCGGTTTCATGCATTGATTTTCTGTTCTCAGGGGTGGATCAAAGGATTTTATAGGTTCCTTTCGAGTTATCGCCGCTTGCTTCCAAGTTTTATACGTTTTCGCCGATTTACTCCAAGTTTTATACGTTTTTACCGATTTACTCCAAGTTTTATACGTTTTCAAGATCAAAACAATGTTTTGAGATAATCCATTTATTTACATTTATCCCAGACCGGCCAAAACAATAGTAAAGCGTATAAAAATTCGCTTGTTTTTATACGCTTTACTATTATAATAGACCATTAAGTATAATTTTTCTTGAAATGCATAATTGCCAGTGCTTATAACTGCCATTATTTATACTAATTAATAGTAATAAATTGCAGAAACGTATAATTCCAAAAAATCCTTATACGTTCAAATCTAAAATCCTCCCAAATAAGATAATTCAATCATTTTGATCAAAAAAACATATTTTACCCGCAAAACAAATTAGTGTCCTGATAC
>JAENWI010000345.1 GCA_016650115.1 Peptostreptococcaceae bacterium
CAAGGTGGAAGACGGCAATGATGTTTCTGAAATTAACGATGCATTCAATCGGGCAAAAGATGAGTCAACAAAACCGAGCCTGATAATCGTGAAAACATTGATTGGATATGGCAGCCCCAACAAACAGGGGAAAGCGAGTGCGCATGGAGAAGCTTTAGGGGTAGAAGAATTAGAAGCAACTAAAAAGTTTTTTGAATGGAACTATGAACCGTTTGAGGTGCCTGAGGAGATAAAAAATCTTACAACTCAGTTTCGCATGGATGGAATCGCCAGAGAAAAAGAATGGAAATCACAGACTGGCCTCTATCAAAAGGCTTTCCCTGATTTGTTTAAAGAATTTGAGGACTGGTTTTCAAATATGGACTATTCCAAAATTCTTCTTGAGGATCATGACTTTTGGAAATTCGAAAAACCAATGGCAACACGAATAGCCTCAGGACTTTTAATTAACAGACTAGCGGATGTTATGCCAAACTTAATTGGTGGTTCTGCTGACCTTGCACCATCTAATAAAACAAATATAAGTAATAAAGGTGATTTCTCCGCTGAAAACAGAGCTGGCGGGAATCTTCACTTTGGCGTCAGGGAACATGCCATGTCAGCCATAGGAAATGGAATTCAAGTACACGGGGGGTTAAAAGTTTTTGTATCAACGTTCTTTGTATTTACAGATTACATGAAAGCAGGTATGCGGCTTTCTTCCATTATGAAGCTACCGGTTACTTATGTTCTTACACATGACAGTATAGGGGTTGGAGAAGATGGCCCGACCCACGAACCGGTTGAGCAGTTAGCTGCATTAAGAAGCATGCCTGGAATGACAGTGTTCAGGCCGGCAGATGCACACGAGACGGCTGCTGGCTGGTATCTGGCAGCGACAAAAAAAGATGGCCCGGTAGCCCTGATTTTAACCAGACAGACATTGCCTTTGTACGAAGAAACAGGAGTTGAGGCACTGAAAGGTGCATATATAATTAATAAGTCCTTGGAAACTAAGACGATTCCTGATATTATCCTTATGGCTTCCGGTTCGGAATTGAAACTTGTCATTGAGGCAGCAGCAACACTTGCACAGGAAGGGATTGTGGCGAGGGTAGTCAGCGTACCTTCTTTCGAACTTTTCGATGAGCAGGAGGAGACTTATAAAGAAGAGGTTCTTCCTTCTTCTGTAACAGCAAGAATTGCAGTAGAGGCTGGATCGTCCTTTGGATGGCATCGGTTTACCGGACTAAAAGGACGAGTAATCGGACTTGACAGATATGGGGCTTCAGGCAAAGCGGAAAGCCTTTTTGAAGCTTTTGGTTTTACTGCTGAGAACGTAATATCTGTCTCAAAGGAAATACTTAAGGCATAAATTTCAATATTTGGGTGTTAATATGTTATGTACAAAGCATGGTTGATAGTTTAGACAAAATTTGGGTATAATCATTTCACAAGAAAATATTTGAGTCATATTATGATATTGATTTTATTTTAAATATAAAAGGAGGTATTGAAATGGGCGGGTTAAAAGACAAATTTGAAAATATTTTTGGCGGAGCTAAAGAGAAAAAAGAAATGATTAAAGATAAAGCTGAAGATGTTTTCAAAGAGGCAAAAGTTAAGGCAAAAGAAGCAAAAATCAAAGCAGAGGAATTAGCAGAAGAAGCAAAAATCAAAGCAGAGGAATTAGCAGAAGAAGCAAAAATCAAAGC
>JAENWI010000086.1 GCA_016650115.1 Peptostreptococcaceae bacterium
AATATGTGATATGGCCAGATTGCGATACCATTTGTGATCGGAGGGAATCACGAACCATGGGGCACAGGTATTACACTTGCTGAGAGCATCTTCATAGGCTTTTACATAGTCATCCCAATATTCCCTTTCCGAATAATCAGCTTCACTTATTTTCCATTGCTTTGTCGGGTCATCAAGTCGTTTTTTGAATCTTTGCAATTGCTCTTCATTACTGATGTGTAGGAAGAATTTTAAAATGTGAGTGCCATTTGCAACAAGTTTTTGCTCAAAGTCATTGATCTGTTTGTAGCGCTTTGACCAGACTTCTTTCGGAACAAGGTTGTGAACACGAGCGATGAGAACATCTTCGTATTGTGAACGGTTGAAAATAACAACTTCCCCGGGCTTTGGCACCTGACGTTCAATCCGCCACAAAAAATCATGTGAGAGTTCCTCCTCGGTTGGTTGTTTGAAGCCAACAACCCGACAACCTTGCGGGTTCATTGAGCTTAAAACATGCCTGATGACGCCATCCTTACCTCCGGTATCAAGAGCTTGGAGAACGATTAACAAAGATTGTTTATGTTCGGCGTAAAGCTTATACTGCAGTTTATCCATCTTTTGTTGTAATTTACCGATCTTATGAATTGCAGATTTTTTCTTTTTATGCTTTCCTTTATATTTTGGATTAAAATCCTTTAGCTGTACTATGCTTTCCGGCTTGACGTGAAATTTTTTGATGTAGTCCATAACCATTTGTTTTTTTAATTTGTTAATACTTGAATTTCAGAATGATACTTATGTTTTCTTATCCGTCTTAGGCTTTTCTTTTGGATTTAGATTTAGCTTTGACCGAATCAAAAATCTTGTAGGCTAGCAGTTTCAGGCGGTCATTAATCAGGAACCACACCAGTGCATATCCCCAAACGAACCCTGCCCAACCCCAACCGAGTGGAGTCATAAACAATCCATAAACTGCTATTAAAGTTGCCACTGTTTGGGTGCCAAGTACGGCTATCCATAAAATTTTTGCTGGTCGTATTGACCAGAAAGGACCTTTCGTACGCGTAAGGAAAATGGTCAGATGCCCCGCTACAGAAAGCTTCAAATACATCAATGTCTGAATATGTGCATGGTCGAGATGGAAGACTTTCAAGCCCAGATAAAACAAGCCAAAAGCAGCGACGACACCAATTGTTCCCAATACTGTGGATATACCCAATACCATGCGCATGTTCCATGCCTCGGGCTTGTCCTTGTAATGAACGTTGTCGTACGCAATCGACAAAATGGCACCGTCGTTAAGCAATGCCAGCATAACGATCATCACCGCTGTCACCGGATAGAAGTTGAAGATCAGAATTGAAAGGGTCATAAAGAAAAGCACACGCAGCGTCTCAGCGATACGGTACATTGCATAGCTGTTCATCCGCTGGAAGATACGGCGGCTCTCCTTGATTGCATCGATGATCACTGACAGTCCAGGAGTGGTCAACACTATGGCCGCAGCCGACCGCGCTGCCTCCGTCGCACTCGAAACAGCGATTCCGCAGTCGGATTTTTTCAGCGCCGGAGCGTCATTTACCCCATCGCCGGTCATGCCGACAATATGGCCGTGTTTTTGCAAGACATCCACAATATGGAACTTGTGTTCAGGGAACACCTGTGCGAAACCGTCAGCCTTCTCTATTGATTCAGCCACTTCATCCGTTTCTTTCTTCTTTGAATCACCCAGACTTCCTGCATCGAGAATATCTGTTCCCATGTCTAACTTTTTGGCAGTTTCCCGGGCGATTGCCAGTGCATCTCCAGTTACCATCTTAATCTTTACACCCATGGCGAGGGCCGTTGCAATGGTCTCTTTTGCATCTTTCCGGGGAGGATCGAAGAGTGGCAGCACTCCAATAAACTGCCACTTGCCAGTACCCTCAGCACGTGCTACTCCCAGCGAACGAAAACCGCGTTCCGCGAAATCATTGACTGCCTTGTCGACAGCGGATTTCACCTTCCCGGTATTGGCCGACAATTTCAGAATCACCTGTGGTGCGCCTTTGGTTACTTTGAACTCTTTTCCGCCTTTATCTTTCACGGTAGCTTCGGTGCGCTTATGTACCGGGTCGAATGGCTGAAAATGAATCACCTTATAATCCTTTAACGAATTTTTATCTTCCAAACCACCGAGAACGGCCAGGTCTATGGTGTCGTTATTTTCGGCACGTGATGCTAATGCACCATTGAGGATCACCTGATCGGCAGTGATACTATTTACACAAAACGGATCTCCAAGAGTCAGCTTGTTCTGCGTCAGGGTGCCGGTTTTGTCTGCGCAGAGCACATCCACACCCGCCAATTCTTCAATGGCCACCAATTTGCTGACAATCGCCTTTTTCTTTGCCAGCAGGCGCGCTCCAACAGCCATCGTTACCGACAATACAGTTGGCATGGCAACCGGAATGGCAGCCACGGTAAGTACCAATACAAACTGTAATGTAGTGAGGATTTTATCACCCCGGATTAACGCGACGGCGATAATCACAGCCACCAGAGCTATAGCAAGTATAATCAGATAATTTCCAATTTTCAGTACGGCTTTTTGAAAATGGCTAACAGTTTTTGCATCCTGCACCAGTTCTGCTGTTTTTCCAAAATAAGTATTTGTACCCGTAGCATACACGATAGCACCAATTTCACCGCGACGAATAATAGAGCCTGAATAAACCGACTCGCCCGTCTTGCGGGAAGCAGGTAAAGATTCTCCTGTCAAGGCAGATTGATCTACTTCCACCGGATCGCCTTCCAGTAAACGTGCATCAGCCGGAACAATATCCCCCAAACGCAAACGGATAACATCACCCGGCACAAGTTCACTTGCCGGAGGAGTTATCCATTTACCATCTCTTTTGACTCTGGCATTGATAGCCAGTTTAGCTTTCAGTGCGGCGATGGCATTTCCGGCTTCGTGTTCTTCCCAAAAACCAACCACTGCATTTCCCAGAAGCAAAACCAGAATAATGAAAAAGTCAGGCCAATGTCCAGCAACTGCTGAAAGTATAACTGCTGCTTCTATCATCCAAGGTATAGGACCCCAGAAATAAGATAGAAATTTCAGAAATATATTCGTTTTTTTCTTTTCAATCTCGTTTGGTCCATATTGTGCTAACCGTTTCTTGGCCTCGGCATTTGTCAGTCCATCAGTCGAAGCATCCAGTTTCTTCAACAGTTCGGGCATGGAAAGTGATTTAAAATCATCTTTTTTTCCGGTTTTCGATTCGGCATCCGGGGATTTCTTTTTATCTGTTTTCATAAAGTTATTCTTTTTCAATTCATAAAGTTATTCTTTTTTATTATCCATTTTGTTGCTTCTGCAATTTCTGCATTATTAAAAATGCGAATTTCACAAGGAATAAGATGTCCGAAAAATTTTGTCATGCCCCTTATCATTTCATGATCGGAAACAATGGCTATTTTATCCCACGCAGTTAAATGTTTTATTCCTGTTTCAGCATCATCCAGCATTGCTCCTAAACTAAATCCTTCAACCTTTTTACCGAGATGGTACAGCAGATTGATTTTCTTGTTTACTTTTATTTTTTCTTCTATAGCAGGAATTAATACATTTTCATAATCTTCTCTGGTAATTTTCCCTTCAGCGGTAACACCCAGTACATTGACCGGTAAACCCTCTATTAATTTTAGCATATTCTTTGTCGATTAAATTTATTGTTAAATTCTTAAACGTACGTTTTACAAACACTATTTATTTTTAAGTCGCAATGCATTAGCGATTACTGAAACCGAACTGAAACTCATGGCGGCGCATCATTAATGTCATCACCTGCCATTGCTACAATATGACCTTATTTCTGCAATTCCTTTACTTTTTTATATAGACATCCCAATGAAACATAAATCCGATAATGTTTAATCACATCCCATTTGCTACTAAGTCAGCTACACGACCACCAAAGGTTAATGATGCATGATGTGTTTCATGCCAGTTTTTTTGAGTTCCCATTTTTATTGAATTAAGTTTAATTTCAGATATATGATAATTTGCTTACACTTTATGATCTGGCGAATCGGCAACTCCTTCTGCTGGTAAGATATCCGGTAAATCAAATCTTGCCACACCAATTCGGGCATCTGCCATTCCATAATATACATCGAAGCGATTGGGCATGCCAATATCATCCCGCCGGTCAATGCCGGTAGGAAACACAACGTTTGGTACTACTCCATTCCGTTCTTCGGGCATAACCGGATTTAGTACCGGATGTATCGAACGATAATGTATTTTACGTGGATGTTTTTTTGATAAAACCATTACACCGGCAGAATAACAGAGATGATTTGTTTCATCTTCCGTTTTGGCAACCTCACTCACACCGTGATAAATTATCAACCAACCATGCTTTGTAAGAATGGGCGGAGTGCCAGCTCCAATTTTAAGTCGTTCCCAGGGCGAAACTGGGGTAGCAAGTCGGTGATGTGAATTAAATAAACCAAGTTCATGTAAATCTTTACCTTCTTCGGGCATGGGACAATAGGAAATCCACATACTTTCATGATGAATATCTATTTTTCTGGAATCTGCTTTTCTGATTGTTTCTTCGGGACGAGTATCCGGGAAAAGTGGCCGATGAATCATAGCCATTTGCATTTTGCCTGAATGACTGGTTATTTCAATTGGAAACAGGCAGGCATCTTTGTCATCAACGTGAGCAAAATCAATCCCGATAAATGATTCAATCTTTGCAAGCCCAAGTCGTTTCCAATGAAACAAATCTTCTGAAATTGCGAAGGCTATTCGTGGGCCAATGGAAGAATGCCCCGTGTAACTCATTATATAGCGTTTGAGTGGTTCAACATAGGTCACCCTGGGATCTTCACAACCACCACCGCCATCATCCCGAAGTTCATATTCGGCTTCCGGTTCCAGGGCTATTCCGAGCCTTTCAACTCCGCACGGATCGCCTGCGTCATTAAATAAAACCCGTGCAATACCAATTCGGGAATAATTTCCTTTCGCAACGATACGTGGGAAAAGATAAAGTTTACCATCGGGACCACGAACAGCAGCCGGATTAAGGGTACCTTCCACTTCCATCGGATTTCCGGGTTCCGGTTCCATAATCAGTCCCATTCGTTGTAATTTTAATCCACTCATATTTTTGCCTCCCTTTTTTGTTTTGTTTATCAAATAGAATACAAACAAGCAACTATCGCTTCGATCACCCGTTTCGATTCTTCCGGACCTTTTATTTTGATTGATGTGACTCCGGCCTCTTTAGCCGGGTAATCGTTTCCTCCGGGAAATATTGCATCACCAATAAAAATCATCTCTTCAATTTCAATTTTAAGTGTATCACGAAGTTTCATGATTCCATAAGCTTTATCAATTCCGAGTTTGGTAATATCAACCGATGTTGTTCCTCCAAGTCGAACCGAAAATTCCGGAATAGATGTTCCAAGAATTTTCTGAATCTTCTTCCGTTTTGTGAAATCAGGATCCCATTTCGTTTTTTCTTTGATGGGAGCTTGCTGACCCAATGCAGAATAGGTTATTTGGCTGCCACGATCTTCAATCGTTTCACCCCAAACTTTTTCTATGTTAAAACCAACTTTATCAAGCGCATTTTTCAATGCCTCCATGATTTTCTTTTTTTCATCTTTGGTGAAATCTTCAGAATATATTTTTTTCCAGGTTCCATCATATTGATAGAATTGGGTGCCGCAAGTTGGAAGTAGCGACAAATCTTTCAACACTTTATCTTGTGGAATATTGGAGAGAATTTGTTTTTCGAACTGTGGCCATCCTCCTCCTGAAATAATTGCTACTTTGACAATACCGAGCAAATCATGTAGCAGTGATGCCATTTCAGTATCGAGTGACGATTTACTTTCAGCAAGTGTTCCATCTAAATCAAATATAATAAGTTTTTTCATTATGCTATTTCTTTTATTATAATTAATTCAAGTTTCCTAGTTGTTAATTTTCTGTTATTCAAGTTGTTATATTTTAAAATTTGCACATAATTCACGTTAAATTACAGATATACAATAAAATACAGCGTTACTGGCATGTCACACAATTAGTTTTTGCCTGAAAGTAGGGGAAATAAATTTCATTATCTCCTGTACAGGAACTTTGATATAGCTGATATTATACTTCCGGATGTTTTTCTTTATGTTCCTGATAAGCAGCTTCAGCCTGTCCGGCCTTTCGTCTTGCACTGTTACGTCCGAATAACATCAAGTCCCTTACTTCGCTCGCGATGCAAAGAAAAATCAA
This sequence comes from Peptostreptococcaceae bacterium, assembly GCA_016650115.1. GTDB lineage: Bacteria > Bacillota > Clostridia > Peptostreptococcales > Anaerovoracaceae > JAENWH01. Next base: position 6,272 of record JAENWI010000086.1, read on the forward strand.
TGGGCTGTCATCAAATATAAGTGCTCTGGTTTTATCTTCACAACCAGATATTTGCTTCGATAATTTTAGGTATCGTTTAGCAAACAGATATAAAATTGTGCGCCAGTTAATATTCTCGTTACCCAGCAA
>JAENWI010000393.1 GCA_016650115.1 Peptostreptococcaceae bacterium
GTTTGCAGTAATCGAAATTAAAGCAAGTATATGCCCTGCAAAATCGGAGTTTGTACCTAAAGTCGCTGAACTTCCAACCGCCCAGAAGGTTCTGCAAAATCTTGCGCTGTTGATTAACTCAACATCACTTCCAGAGGCTGTTATAAGTGTTGATGCCGTCTTGAATATAAAGACACCATCAGGATCTCCTTGTGCATCTAAAGTTAATGTTCCTGTAATCTGAAATGTTCCATCTGCTGAGTCATAAACTCCCGGGGTTAATGTTGACCCGCCAAGTTCAGTAGGAATACGCGAAACTGGAGTTCTTCCAAATGCGTCATCATATGCCGTTACTAAATCATCTTTTGCCGCTATTGCAACTGCATCTGCAAGATGCACCGAACCATCCACGGTCACAGTCTCTCCACCTGTGTAAGCAGTCCCTGGATATAAGCCGATGTCTCCACCAATGCTTCCTTTGATCACTGTTGTTCCAGTATTTGTAATTGCCGAGCCTGCTAACACAGCAAAGGTAGACGTGGACCCCAGATTAACTGTATCCTGTGCAGCCAGACTTACGGATGGCATCGCCATTACCGCCACCATTAATAATACAGCTAATAATGATGTAGTTTTCATTCCATTTTTAATCCTCTTCATAATATACACTCCTTTTCAATGTGCCGGACAGCTAGGGCTTCAGGCACTCTTTTACTAAACTTTTCTACCGCTTATTACTCTGACTAAAAACAGTACAACTGCTATGACGATAAGAATATGTATAAATCCTCCCATTGTTGTAGCTGTAACTATTCCCAGCAGCCATAATACAATAAGTACTATTGCGATTGTAAATAACATTTAAATCACCCTTTCTATAAGTATTCAAGTCTAACTAGACAGCCAACTCTTTTTTTAGTTCCTGAATAGAATATTTTTTTCTTATTCCTTCTTTAGGCAAAGTCTTCATAATATCTTCAACTTCAAGATCAGAAAGGCTTTCCAAATACTCAATTAGCGTTGATACCCTTTCGTATTCAGAAATGGAAAACAAAACCGCATCCGCCTGATTGTTTTTCATTATAAATATTTTCCCTAATTCTTCAGATTTTTCTCTGCAAGCTTTGTATTTTTTTATCATATCCGAGTTTGAAACAATTGCTTTTGTGAAGATATTCATCTTTATTGCCCCTTCCATTTTCTATAATGTATCGACCCTATTTCGCCTAATTAAACCTTACGCCTATTTATACAATTTGTCAATATATTGTTTGAATTAATATCAATATATTTATTATAATTTTTATTGTATTTATTCCGGTTCCCGTGATTATAGAATCTTCCGTGCTTTCAGCAATTAATCTTTTACCACAATTCCCTGCTGTTTCTAACTGCCGTATTCGTAATCATGTCAGCTTTCCTTCTGGCCGGATGTACAGATGAAAATAACATTACTGATTATTCCATTAATGAAAAAAAA
>JAENWI010000085.1 GCA_016650115.1 Peptostreptococcaceae bacterium
AATATTAATAATCAAATATAAAATCCAAACACAAACCTGCGGACATTATGATATAATAATGTCCGCAGGTTAATTTTCTTAAATAGTAATTTTGGAGGAATTTATGCAAGACAATATTGCAATTCAAATGAATCACATCTCAAAGGTCTTTGGTTCGGTGAAAGCGAATGAAGATGTAAACTTAACTGTTGTAAATGGTGAAGTACATGCGTTACTTGGGGAAAATGGAGCCGGTAAAAGTACGCTGATGAATATGCTTTCAGGAATTTACAGCCCGGATGGCGGTTCGATTTCTATTTATGGAAAAGAAGTCAGATTTTCATCTCCAAAGGACTCGATTCGAATGGGAATTGGCATGATCCATCAGCATTTTAAACTGGTGGATGTACTGACGGCCAAGGAAAATATTATACTTGGGCAAAAGGGTGGATTTTTCTCAAAGGGAAAAGAACTGACAAAAAAGGTAAGAGAAATATCCGACAATTATGGCCTTGATATTGATCCGGACAAAAAAGTGTATGACATGTCAGTAGGAGAAAAACAGACACTGGAAATCATAAAGGTGCTCTTCAGAGGCGCAAAAATATTAATCTTAGATGAGCCAACAGCAGTATTGACGCCTCAAGAAATCAAGAGGCTGTTTAAAATACTGAACAATATGAAAGAAAAGGGATGCGCTGTTGTTATCATTACGCATAAATTAAACGAAGTAATGGAAATAAGCGACAGGGTAACCGTTCTGAGAAAAGGGAATTCAATAAGAACAGTGGAAACGGCTAAAGTGGATATTTCTAAATTGATCGAAATGATGGTAGGGAAAAAGGTGGATCTTGCCATCAGAAAAGAAATCTATGAAAACAAAATCCCTCTACTTGATGTGGATAATGTGTCAGTGATAGATAAAGATAAAAAATCGGCCATCGATCAGTTAAGCTTCACCTTATACGGAGGTGAAATCCTTGGCGTGGCAGGAGTTGCAGGAAGCGGGCAAAAGGAACTTTGCGAAACCATCGCGGGCTTGACACATGCAAATAAAGGACGGATATTTTTTGATGGCGGGAATATTGTGGGGAAAACCCCGCGAGATATTATACGGCTTGGCATACGAATGGGATTTATTCCTGAAGATCGACTTGGTATGGGACTGGTTGGGAGTATGGATATCGTTCATAATCTTATACTTAAGGATTACCAGAGCCAGCCGGGGATATTTTTAAAAAGAGGCCCATGTATTGAAAAAGCCAATAAAATTGTTGAAAGATTGGATATTTCCACTCCGAATATCTATACACCTGTGAAAAAGCTTTCCGGGGGTAATATTCAGAAAGTATTACTTGGTAGAGAAATAGATGCGGCGCCTAGAGTTCTTATTACAGCGTATGCAGTAAGAGGTCTTGACATTGGGGCATCCTATAAGATTTATGACTTGTTGAATGAACAAAAGGCAAGAGGTGTAGGGGTGCTGTTTATTGGAGAAGATATCGATGTATTGATGGATCTTTGTGACAGAATCATTATTTTGTGCGGCGGAAAGCTGACAGGCATTGTGAATCCCTCGGAAGTGACGAAGGAAGACATTGGATTGCTTATGACAGGCGGTATTATAGACAGGAGGGCGGCAGATAATGAACTTACTAAAAATCACTAAAAGGGATGATTTGCCGACAAGTAAGGCTATTCTGATCAGGGGAGCTGCTATTCTACTTTCTCTGGTTTGTGCCGGCTTAGTCATGCTTGCTTTTGATCTGAACCCAATAAAAATTTATACCGAAATCATCAATGGGTCCCTTGGTACCGAAATGAGAATAAAGCAGACGATTATAAAGGCCGTTCCCCTGGTAGTAACTTCACTTGGCATACTGGTAGCGTTTAAGATGAAATTCTGGAATATTGGCGGAGAAGGTCAGATTGTCATGGGCGCCATGGCGGCATCCTTTATCGCTTTGAATTTCGGCGAACTGCCGAAGCCGTTGCTGTTACCTTTTATGGCGGTGGCTGCAATGATTGCCGGGGGATTCTGGGCATTTATTCCTGCTTATTTCAAAGCAAAAATGGGAACAAACGAAACCATATTCACGTTGATGATGAATTACATAGCCATCAAATTTGTCACCTATTTACAGTACGGCCCATGGAAAGATCCGGCAGCCAAAGGGTTTCCAAAGATTGCCCAATTCAGTGACAACGCAGTAATCCCAAGTATGTTTGGACTTCATACGGGGTGGATCATTGCTTTAGTGCTTGTTGTACTTGTGTATATTTTTATCAATCATACAAAAAAAGGTTATGAAATTACAGTTGTCGGAGAGAGCATTGAAACAGCCAGGTATGCTGGTATGAATATAAAAGTCATCATAATTACGGCCATGTTCATCTCTGGAGGTCTTTGCGGGATGACGGGTATGATACAGGCTTCTGCGATAGAAAGAACGCTGACATTTGGCATATCCATGGGTTATGGATTTACTGCAATTATTACCACCTGGCTGGCAAGGTTAAAGCCTGTGGCAGTTCTCTTTGTCTGCTTCCTCTTTGCCATGCTGATACAGGGGGGCGCTTATCTGCAAATTGCCATGAATGTGCCTGAATCGGTTGCCAGCATTGTACAGGGAAGTGTTCTGTTCTTTGTACTTGGAAGTGATTTTTTCATTCAATACAAAGTAAGCATCAGAGCTTGGAGCAAAAAAATCGTAACAGATGATAAGGGGGTTGCATAATGGAAATATTTTTGGCAGCAGCAGTTGTGGCAGGAACTCCGCTTTTGTTTGCAACGGTAGGTGAATTAATAACGGAGAAATCCGGGAGTTTAAACTTAGGTGTTGAAGGGATGATGCTGATGGGAGCCTGCATAGGCTTTGTGGTAGGCCTTTCAACGGGGAATCCGTTACTTGCACTTGGTGGTGCCGCTCTGGCAGGAGCAGGCGGCGCATTTATATTTGCCCTTATTACGGTAACATTGAGAGCCAATCAGGTGGTGACAGGCCTGACGCTGACAATATTTGGTGCAGGATTTTCCAGATTTGTCGGTCAGAATATGGTAGGAGCGGTGATCCCGGCAGAATTAAGGATGAGTTTTGCTAAAGTAAACATTCCACTGTTATCAGATATACCATTTTTGGGACCGGTTTTTTTCAGACAGGATTCTTTTGTATATTTCGGATATGTCATTGTAATACTGTCTACCATCTATTTGTTTAAAACACGTGTTGGGTTAAATATGAGAGCTGTTGGAGAAAACGCAGCAGCAGCAGATGCTTCAGGCATAAATGTTTCCCTTTACAAATATGTTCATATTATTTTAGGTGGAGCCTTTTGCGGCTTGGGTGGAGCATACCTTTCGCTCGTAACGGTTCCTATCTGGCAGGTTGATGTGGTTGGAGGAAGAGGCTGGATTGCCGTTGCACTGGTAATATTCGCCGCATGGAATCCAATCAAGGCGCTTTTGGCTGCATTTTTATTCGGTGGCTTAAGCATACTTGGATTGAGATTGCAAAGCATGGGCGTAAATGTATCGCAGTATCTGGTTGATATGATTCCTTATATTGCAACAATAGTAATTGTAATAGTAAGCACCATGAGAAACAGAAAAGAAGGCCTTCCACCGGGAGACCTGGGGAATGCCTACTTCAGGGAGGAAAGGTAAACCCAATGTCGGATGCCCATATAAGCAGCCTAGAAATGGGCTTGCTTAAGGTTTAAATGGCAAGCCCATTCTAGACTGCTTATAATGGGCTTGCGCAATCGGTTGCGCTGCCTGTGAGGATATCAAGGCCATGCTCAATCGAAGTCATGGTGTACTCCAGTATTTCGGATATCGCCTTAGGACTCCCCGGCATATTTACAATCAGGGTGTTGCCCCGAAGGCCGGCCTCCGCCCTTGAAAGCATTGCTCTTGGCGTTATTTGAAGAGATAGAAATCTCATGGCTTCTGGAATGCCGGGAACCCTTCTTTCGATTACTTCCAAAGTAGCTTCAGGGGTCACATCTCTATGAGAAAAACCGGTGCCCCCAGTTGTTAATATCAGATGGATGCCGTCTTTATCTGCCATTGAAATCATTGCCTGTTTAATAATTTCCTTGTCATCTTGTACTATGATATATTTCTCTATTTTGAAGTTTTTATGATTCAAAACGATTGATTCAATCGCAGGACCTGATAAATCTTCTCTTTGCCCGATGGACCCTTTGTCGCTGGCTGTTATGATTCCTACCTTATACATAAATTGACCTCTCTTCTTTTATCTAATAATTATAATCTGTATAGGTTATAGCAATTAATAATATCTTATTATATAATAGGTATTGTAATAGTTCTAGTGCGAAAATGAAACAAGAGGTTTATTAGATGAAAATTGTAAACTTAATATTAACAATTATTCTGGTAATCAGTATACCAGTTTCAATTATTTGCCTGGCTAATAATTTGACAACGAGAATGCCGGATTTGTATCAATATGAGTTAAAATCAACGGAGATATTAAATGATTTGGCAGTTGAAAAAAACGAAGACGAAATGGGGCAGTTTTTTTCTGATTATATGCTGGGTAAAACGGAAAAATTTCAAATAGAATATCAGTTTGGGGAAAATACGGATAATTTGTTTACTTCTGATGAACAGAAAACAATGGAAAAATTTAAGAGCTCAAGCAATTTGATCTTGTTTGCAGGGCTTATTGCTTTGTTTTTTTCTCTTGTCTCATATTTTCTGATATACAAGCAAAATTTGAAAGCACTTTTAAGGCGGACTTTTTTAAAAGCGGCAATACTTTTTGCAGCTTTCGTTGGTGCGATAACATTAGCGACATGTTTGTCCCCGCTAATTAAAATTCAATATGCTTTTCTGTTTGATTACGAAATAAAAACATTTTTGGTGCTTCCTAAGCTGTTACCAGAATCGTTTTTCATACATTCAGCACTGACAACGGTTGGAATTTCAATAATTATGATGCTGATAATAGGGTATTTCACATGGAAGATAACAAAATCAAGAAGAATTTTTGGTACATCAAGATAGGAGGGAAAGATATGGTATATGTTCATTTAGCGGAGGGATTTGAAGAAATTGAAGCGGTTACAATATTAGATGTTCTGAGAAGGGGCGGTATCCAGGCTTTTTTTGTCTCAATGGGAAAAGAAAAACTTGTTCGAGGAACTCATGGGATACTGATAGAAGCAGATATTACATTTGAGACAGCAGATTACGCTTCATGTGAAATGATTGCACTCCCGGGTGGTATGCCAGGAACAAAACATCTTGCGGAAAATGAAGAGCTTTTGACAAAAATAAAAGAATTTTACAAACAGGGTAAATATTTGGCAGCTGTATGTGCAGCACCAATGGTGTTTGCGGAAGCAAATATACTGAATGGGAAAAATGCAACTATTTATCCGGGCATGGAAGATTACTTGAAAGGCGCTAAGTTAAGTACAAATAAGGTCGTTGTTGACGGTAATATTATAACCTCAAGAGGACCAGGAACGTCAATAGAGTTTGCTTTAACTATTGTTGAAACATTAATGGGGCAAACAGTATCAGATAAATTAAGGAAGGCTCTCGTAATTTAATGGAAAGTAAAATTGATTTGCACGTGCACACCTATTATTCAGATGGCACTTTATCACCGACAGAAATTATTAAATGGGCAAAGAAGAGCAAACTGGACCAGGTGGCCATTACGGACCACGATGGGGTCGAGGGAATTCAAGAAGCTTTGATTGCAGGTGAAGCTCTTGATATTCTTGTCATCCCAGGGATTGAATTTTCTGTTGATGAGTCAAACGGCATAGGGATGCATATACTAGGATATCATATAGATATCAATAACAAGGAATTAAAGAATAAGCTGGAATATATAAAACAAAAACGAAAAGAACGAAATGATAAATTGATAACGGTTCTATCTGATTTAGGGTATCCGCTTGTTTATGAGGACATGAAGAAGAGGGGTAAGGTGGAATATACAGGAAAGCCTGATTTTGCAAGAGGGCTCATTAATAAAGGTTATATTGCTAAATTTTCGGAGGCCTTTGAGATGGGACAGTTCTTAATGTCAGAGAAAGTAAGAAAGATAAAAAAAGAAAAGATATCTGCGAAAGAAGCAATTGAACTGATTTCTGGGGCGGGAGGCATTGCTGTATTAGCTCACCCAATGAAGGTTACCGGCTTAAGCGGTGAATATTTTAAAGCACTGGAAGATCTGGTTATAAAACTGAAAGTCTATGGATTAAAAGGAATGGAATGCTTTTATCCTGAACACAGTGAGGAAGAGGCTATGAACCTTGTAAATATGGCCGAAAAATACAAACTGCATATGACAAAAGGCTCAGATTATCACGGACCGAAAGAATAATTGGAAAGTAGAAACGGCCGAAAAAGTCTAGCAGAATTCACCCGCGGAAAT
>JAENWI010000161.1 GCA_016650115.1 Peptostreptococcaceae bacterium
CGTTTTTTTAACAGTTGAAACAGTGTTGAATAACCCATCTTTGCTAATAATTTCCAGGACATCAACTTCGCTAAAAATCATCTCATCCATTAAAGATTCTTTAATATTCATTTTTTTCGCCCCCCTGTATCTGTAAATGTACGCCAAGAAATTGGTTGACTAATTTCGTTGCCCTAGGTCTTCGTTTTCTCCATCAGTCAAGCGATAATTTATGGAAACGACGGTATATTCTTCATAATCCCTTTTTTGAATTGTTTCATTTTTAGTTAGATTTCCAAATAAGTCTTTCATATATATTTCCCCTCTTCTTTTTAAATATATTTTTTTTGCATATCTTTCTTAGATATAATACATGGATTGCTGCGTAAATTTCTCAAGGAATTTCTTTGTTCTTTCTTCTTTTGGATTTTTAAAAAATTCTACTGCGCTGTTTTGCTCTATAATCCTGCCATCATCCATAAAAATGACTTTATCCGCTACATCTCTTGCAAATTCCAATTCATGCGTTACAATAATCATCGTTACATGCTCCTTGGCAACCTTTCTGATTACCTGAAGCACTTCTTGTACAAGTTCGGGATCTAAAGCAGATGTAGGTTCGTCAAATAGTATCACCTTAGGATTCAAAGCCAAAGCTCTTGCAATGGCAACCCGCTGCTGTTCACCTCCAGATAAACCACTGGGATAATGTTTAGCTCTATTCTGTAGCCCCACTTTATTTAATAGAACTTCTGCTTCAGCCATCGCATCTGATCTGGTCTTCTTTTTAACTGTAATCAAAGCTTCAGCGATATTTTCGATGGCAGTTTTATTAGCGAACAGATTATAATTTTGAAATACCATTCCGGTGCTTCTTCTTACTTTGAGAAGCATTTCCTTAGTTATATGATGCGCATGGATGGTTAATTCATCCAGTTTTATTTCGCCATCCGAAGGAGTCTCTAATAAATTAATGCAGCGAAGCAACGTGGACTTTCCGGAACCGCTGGGACCTATAATAGCTACCGTTTCACCTTTTCCCACTTCAAAACCAACACCTTTAAGTACATAATTCCCCTTAAAGTGTTTATGCAAATTATTAATTTCTATCATTTTGAACCCCTCGTTCATTTCTACGTAGCCTAGTTTCTAGCAAGGCCATAGCTCTTTCAAGTACAATACAAATTGCCCAATACATTAAAGCTGCAACAATGTATACTTCAAAAAATTGAGACGTCCTGCCCGCAATTATTTTCGCCATACCAATAATTTCCGGCACCGAAGCGGCAAACGCTAGGGATGTGTCTTTTAACAAAGCAATAAATTGATTTCCTATGTTAGGTAGTCCAACTTTTAAAGCCTGAGGCAGAATAATTCTTTTCAAGCTCTGATACGTAGTCATTCCAACTGAATAAGATGCCTCAATTTGTCCTCTGTCAACGGATAAGATTGCAGACCTTATTGTTTCAGTCAGATACGCTCCCGCATTAAGTGAAAACGCGACATATATAAAGTAAATTGCAGGAATAAATGAAATATTCCATTCAGTACCATATTGGAAGTTGAAATACCTTATAACCAGCGGTATACCGTAATAAGACAGAAAAATCTGTACAAGCAAAGGAGTCCCACGTATAAACGAAACATACACTGCTGTTATTTGCTTTAAAACCGGAATGTTGTAAATTTTCGCCAGTGCTCCGATCAGACCAATTACTATACCAAACCCAAACGCAACAACAGCAATGCTAATGGATACTGGAATTCCCTTAGCAATTGCTGGTACTGATTCAATCATATAAGAAAAATCCAGTATCCCTTTCATTATTTCCTCCAAATTTGCTGTTCTTTTTTATTATTTAGACATTATATTTTTTTATTTTGTGTAATCCACACCGAACCACTCAATTGAAAGTTCTGACAATCTCCCGCTTTCAATCAATTGATTAAGTGCTGCATCAACCCTGTCTCTGAGTTCAGCGCCCTTTTCATCTTGCTTGAAAATGAAATAAGTTGGATCTGCAGCAATTCTTTCCCCTACAACATCAATTTCGAGTCCTTGGACTGAAGCCTTGTCTTTTGCCATGATTGGATCATTTACAGTTGCATCGATACGACCATTTTCTATATCCTCAAGAATAGTTACAACATCCTGCTCATAATATTTAATAGTCAAAATATTTCCATTTGCAGCATTCCAGTCTTCCACAATGCGGGTAAATGAATCCCCTACCGTAAGCCCTATCGCTTTTCCCTTAAGATCTTCTAATGATTGGATATCCGTACGCCCCTTCTTTACTATAATTTGAGCAACGCAAGTAAAATATGGGTTTTCCGTCAAGTAGTAATTTGCTACTCTATCAGGATTTGATGTAATCTGGTTTGCAAGCATTTGGAACTTATCGGCATCAAGGCCCACAAAAAGGCTGTCCCACGGACCTGCAATATAGTTAAACTTAAGGCTGCTGTCCACCTTTTCAATTTCTCTCAGTACTTCGATATCATAACCGGTTATTGTCCCGTCTTCCTTCGTAAAACTAAAAGGGTTATAGGTTCCCATAGTTCCTACATTTATCGTTTCCGTCTCATTTGCAGCTGCATCCTTCGGCTCATTTGAGTCTCCGCAGGCTGCTAATCCCAATGTAAGTGCTAAAACTAACAATACTACTGCTGTCCTTTTTACTTTTTTACTCATGTTCTTTTTCCTTTCAATCTTTCCTTTAAGAATTATATTTTATATTTGATTAAAAAATTATATCAATAACATTTTTATTTACTTATGTATTAATTATCTTGTCAGCAACCCTGCATCCAGAACATATTGGCTACCTGTAATAAATCTTGCCTTTTCACTTGCTAAAAACAGCACCGAATCAGCTACATCCTCAACTTCAATCCAAGGAACCGGTAATAAATTCCCCGCGGAACGTTCAGCTATTTCAATCGGGGTCATTCCTTCCATTTCCGCTAGGCCATCGTTCATTGGCGTGTTCACACCGGTTGGATGTATGCTTATTACTCTGATATTATATGGCGCAAGTTCAATTGCCTGAGATTTAGTCAGACCAACGAGTCCATGCTTTGACGCAGCGTAATGAGAGATTCTGTTCATCCCCCTTAGGCCTCCAACAGAGGAGTTATAAATAATAACACCTTTTTTCTGCTTGATGAGATAAGGTATCACATGCTTTGAGGTAAGCCAGCTGCCTTTCAGGTTGATGTCAATCATTGCGTCCCATTCTTCCTCTGTCAGTTCGTGGGATGCCCCATATGCGCAAATGCCGGCATTACTGAACAAAATATCGATGCTGCCGAATGATTTCACCCCATTCTCCACAGCATATTTGATATCTTCTGCATTTCTCACATCTCCAGTAAAGATTTCAATTTTACCACCCGCTGCCAGGACATCTTGCTTCAATTTTTCCAAATCTTCATTTGAGGATTTGTTGTAGCTGGGATAGGTTATTTTTTCACCGAGGTCGAAGGCAATGATATTGGCTCCCTCTTTTGCAAACGCAAGAGCGACGCCTCTGCCTTGTCCTTTTGCTGCCCCTGTTATAAATATGGTTTTCTTTTCAAATTGTTTTGACATAATATTTATCTCCCTTTTGAATAAGGCACTAATTCATCATCAAGATCAACTTTTAGTGCAGTATTGATTAAATTAGTTGCAATCATGATACTTCCAAATGCAGTTAAAGCAACAATCTGCTCTTCACTAAAATGTTTTTTTAGGTCTGTATAAATCTTCTCTGAAATATCATGGGGATTATGAACCAAAGCTCTCCCATATGAAACGATTAGATTCTCCTCTTCTGTGAAAGCAAAGCTATTAATATTTATGTTCAGATCATCCAGAATCCGAGCAAAGAAAGTTGAACAGATAAG
>JAENWI010000210.1 GCA_016650115.1 Peptostreptococcaceae bacterium
AAAACAGCTTGATTTCACCTGGAGTTACAATAGAAGAGGGCGCAGTGGTGAAGGATTCCATTGTTTTTACTGATGTAAAAATCCTCAAGAAAGTAAAAGTCAATAAAACCATTGTTGGAGAAAATGTAATTATTGGGGAAGGTGCTGTAATAGGAACGGCAACAAAAAAACCAGTTCAGCCAAACGGGATTACAATAATCGAGAATAATGTTGCAATTAGTCCAAAAAGTAGGATTGTGGCAGGATCTGAAATAACGATTTAAGGAGGCAAAGCCATGTTAAAAGCTATAGGGATTATCAGTACAAATTACAGACTAAACGCAATTGAAAGATTATCAGAAAATAGACCATTAAGCTCATTACCTTTCGGATGCCGATACAGACTTATTGATTTTGCTTTGTCCAATATGGTAAATGCAGGGATCAGGTCAGTGGGTGTTCTTCTTCCCTACAGGATGAGGCCTTTGCTTGACCATCTTGCCGCCGGCAAGGCATGGAATTTAGACAGGCATTCTGGGGGTCTGTTTATGCTTCCAAGTGTGACGCCAGCCTTAAAACCCAGAGTCCAAATATTCTGTGTCAGAGATATTCTTGCAAATATTGAGTTCTTAAATACCGAAGATGCGGATGTCGTGATCATTACGTCAAGCAATTACGTTTTCAATATGAATTATGCCAAAATACTGAAGAAACACGAAAAAAAAGGCGCGGATATTACCCTGGTTTATAAAAACGGACTGAAGAACAACATAAAAGTCGAATCAAAGCTGATGATGGATAAATCAGGCAAAGTCAACGGAATCAGAAGAACTCAAGAACAGGATACTACCGATTTGAAATCAACCTTTGCTGATGTTTTTGTTATCAACAGGCAGCTTCTTATTGATTTGATTTTAAGGAGCAGAGATACAGAATTCAAAGACCTGTTAGACCTGGTGGAATCAATTATTAAGGATAAGATTGTTTTGGGCTATGAGTATAAGGATTATATAAAACAGATATTTGTACTTCAAGACTATTATGAAACATCGATGGATCTGATGAATTCTGAAATTAAAGGTGAGATTTTTGATGGGGATGAAAAAATCATCACAAAGATTAAAGACAGTCCACCAACAAAATATAAGGAAAATGCAATCATTAAAAATTCTTATGTTGCGGGTGGATGTATTTTAGACGGAAAAGTTACAGACAGCCTGCTTTTCCGCAAAGTGGAGGTGAAAGAAAATAGCCAATTAAGCGGATGCATCGTGATGCACAATTGTATAATTGGAGAAAACAGTATTCTGGAAAACGTTATACTGGATAAAGGTATTAAAATACCTGCTAACACTGTACTGAAAGCACAGAGAAACAATCCTTTGTATCTGCCGAAGGGAACAGTTGTTTAACTTAGCTGGATTAGAAATGGAGGATACTTATGAAAGTACTATTTGCAGCATCTGAATGTGCCCCTTTTGTAAAAAGCGGGGGACTTGGGGACGTTATAGGCGCTTTACCAAGTGTATTAAATAAATATGGAGCCGATGCCAGAGTCATATTACCAAAATACTCGACAATACCTAAAGAGTTTACAGATCGAATGAAAAATATAGAATTTTTTGAAGTAGAACTTGGCTGGAGAAAATTGTATTGCGGTATTCTTGAACTGGAGCATGAAGGGGTTCACTATTACTTTGTAGATAATGAATACTTTTTCAAGCGACCAGAGCTATATGGTTATGATGACGACTGTGAAAGATTTGCGTTCTTTTCTAAAGCAATATTAAAATTTGTTAAAGGCAGCAAGACATACACTCCGGATGTTATTCATTGTAATGACTGGCATACAGGGCTGATACCTCTTTTTAAAAGAGAAATATTTGGTCAGAATAAAAAACTCGAAGCCATTAAAACTGTATTTACAATCCATAACATTAAACATCAGGGAATTTTTAACAAGTACTGGTTTGGAGATCTCCTTGGTCTTTATGGTATAGAAAAGGCATGGAAGACTTTAGAAATGAATGGCAGCATCAATTATATGAAGGCAGGTATTATTAAAGCAGACCGTGTGACAACTGTCAGCCCAACCTACAGTAAGGAAATTACAAATAGCTATTACGGTGAGGGACTGGAAAGCGTTATCGCCTCTCTTGACCAGGAAGTGACCGGGATTTTAAACGGAATCAATTATAAGCATGTAGATTTTGATAAAGGAAAAACAAAAGCGCAGTTGCAGGAGAAAATGGGATTTGAAATAAGAGATGATGTACCTCTTATAACGATGATTTCAAGACTGACAGCCCAAAAGGGTCTGGATCTGGTGGCACATGTCATGGATGAATTAGCAATGGAAGATGTTCAAATGATATTTCTTGGAAGCGGTGAAGCCCATTACGAAAACATGCTGAAGCATTTTGAGAGCAGATATCCCAAAAATGTGAAGAGCATTCTTAGTTTTGATGAAGAACTTGCCGAAAAGCTTTATATGGGTGCTGATATTTTTCTGATGCCATCTTACTTTGAGCCTTGTGGCATATCTCAGCTGCTGGCAATGCAATATGGGACAATTCCTATTGCGAGAGAAACAGGAGGGCTACTGGATACAGTAATTCCATACAACCATTACACAGGCGAGGGGACAGGCTTTTCTTTCTCGAATATTAATGCACATGAATTTTTATTTACAATAAAAAGAGCTTTGGATGTTTATAAAAATGATAAACCAGCCTGGAGAAAACTGAAAAGGACCGCCGCCGCCACTGAATTCAGCTGGAATAAATCAGCAGAAGAATATATGAGATTATATGAAAGCATTACATGATACAAGAAAAACTGAATATAGGGAGCCTTTCGGTGCTGTGAATTGTGGCGAGAAGGTGACTC
>JAENWI010000253.1 GCA_016650115.1 Peptostreptococcaceae bacterium
CAACTTCGATATGCGGACGGATATGTCAGAACATCAAATTTGACTGAAGGCATAAATAAAAATCAGATGGTGGAAGTTGTAATAAACCAATTATAAACCCATTATAAGCATCCGACATTGGGTTTGTGAAAAAAATAACCCTTGCGATTGGTGGGTTTGTTGAAAAAACGCCTGTGGATAAGTTTTCAATAAATAGTTTATCCACAGGGCAATTTGGGACAAATCCAGCAATTGCAATACCTGTTTTGAAATGCAAGCCCAATGTAGGATGCTTATAATGGGCTTGAAGGGGGTAAAATGGAAAGAAACGTATATTTGAATATTACGGATATTGAAGAAGCTGTGGCAATTTATTTGGAAAAAATCGAGCCACTGTTAAATTCCGTGAAAAAAGAAATGGTTGATGTCAGAGAATCAAGAGGCAGGATTACAAGCAGACCAATTTTCGCCCGAATTTCTTCACCAAATCATAATGCAGCTGCTATGGATGGGATTATGGTCGTGGCGGAAAAAACTTATGCGGCAAATGAAGCAAACCCTGTTTTTTTAAACAGAGGATTGGATTTTGAATATATTAACACAGGGCATGTGATCAGAGAACCTTATGACAGCGTAATAATGATTGAAGATGTTGCATTGCTGGAAGAAGACCAGGATGGTTTTCATGAAAAGCATGGTGGCAAAGAAATGCTTGGAGAAGAAACAGAAAAGGTTAAGATAATTACTCAGGCTTCACCGTGGCAGCATATAAGGCCAATTGGAGAAGACATTGTTGCCGGAGAAATGATATTGCCCGAGAATCATCAGATCAGACCAATGGATATTGGCGCAATTCTGAGCGGTGGAATTTCAAAAATTGAGGTTTATGAAAGAATATCGGTAGGGATTATGCCAACTGGAACAGAAATTTCTGATGAATATGAAACCTTGGAAAACGGAAAAATATTTGATACAAATTCATGGACATTTAAAGCAATTGTTGAAGAGATTGGCTGCATAGCAGAAAGAATTAGCCCAGTTAAGGATGACTATGAAAAATTAAAATCCGAGTTGCTAAAACTAGTTGAAAATAACCATGTGGTTGTAATTAATGCAGGTTCTTCAGCAGGGAGCAAGGATTTTACCGCATCGTTAATAAGCGATTTGGGAGAATTGGTCCTGCATGGTATTGCTATAAAGCCCGGGAAACCAACCGTTTTGGGGATTATCAATGGCAAACCGATTATTGGAGTTCCTGGATACCCCGGGTCCGCATACCTGGTTTTTGAAGAGGTAGTTGTGCCTGTAATACGGGCATTACAGCGTGCAAAACAAGTGGAACGGCATAAGGTAAAGGCAATCATTTCCAGAAGGCTTGTATCTTCTCTCAAACATAGAGAATACGTAAGGGTTACTCTTGGCAAAGTGGGGGAAAAACTGGTTGCTACACCGCTGAACCGTGGAGCAGGAGTTACAATGACCCTTGTTAAAGCGGATGGCATTGTGGTGATTCCTAAAAATTCAGAGGGATTTGATATAGGGGAAGAAGTAGATGTTGAGCTGGTTAAAAATATAGAAGCTGTTGAAAACACGCTGGTTTCTATTGGAAGCCACGATCTGATAATGGATTATATCGGAAGTATGATTGAAGGCGTTAATTTATCGTCTTCTCATGTTGGAAGCATGGGTGGTATTATGGCGATAAAAAGAGGCGAAGCTCATATCGCTCCCATCCATTTACTGGACGAGGAAACGGGTATATATAATACCCCTTATATTGAAAAATACCTTGACGGACAGGCGGAACTGATTAAAGGGGTCAAAAGAGAACAAGGTCTTATTATAGAAAAGGGTAATCCTAAAAATATCAATTCGATCAGGGATCTGGCAAGAAAAGATGTAAGTTTTGTCAACAGGCAAAGAGGTTCCGGGACCAGAATTCTGACAGATTATCTGCTGAAAAAAGATGGGATTGAAAAAGGTGCAATAAAAGGCTATGATAGGGATATGACCACTCATATGGCGGTTGCGGCAGCGGTAAAAAGCGGCACAGCGGATGTTGGTGTAGGAGTTTATTCCGCGGCGAAAGCTATGGATCTTGACTTTATTCCCATCGGTTTTGAAGAATATGATTTTGCTGTTGCTAAAGAATATGCGGAGTCAGATATGGTAAAGGCTTTTAAAGCTGTTCTAAAAAGTCAGGAATTTGAAAAAATACTAAAGGAGCTTGGCGGATATGGAAAATAGATATCTAAGAAACATGAATACATTCAGCTTGGAAGAAAATGCTAAATTCAAGGATTTTCGAGTTTGCGTGATTGGGTGTGGAGGTCTGGGCGGATATATTATTGAGATGCTTGGGAGACTAGGCATTGGTTTTATTACTGCGGTAGATGGTGACGTTTTTGATGAGACCAATTTAAACCGACAGATTCTTTCCTCTGAAAA
>JAENWI010000196.1 GCA_016650115.1 Peptostreptococcaceae bacterium
AAACAGGAAGGTTATTCCACCCACCATCATGACCATAACTCCCGCAATATTCCATCCAAGAACTGGTGACAGTTTTATAATCAGGAATACGCCGGCTTTTACCATTGTGGATGAATGAAGTAACGCTGATGTAGGGGTAGGCGCAACCATTGCCCCAAGTAGCCAGCTGCTGAACGGCATCTGAGCCGCTTTTGTGATTCCTGCAAATGCAAGTAGTGCTGCAGGAAGAACCACACTATAACCCATCGTTCCAAATAGAAGCATCGTACTCAACTCTAAAGTTCCATAATATGTCCCTAGAACTACAATAGCGAGTACAAATGCAACTCCGCCAACCAGGTTATATACAAGCGCCTTGAAGGAGTTGTCGACAGCTTCTTTGGTCTTTGTATACCCAATCAGGAAGAAGGAGCAAAGGGTTGTGATTTCCCAGAAAAAATATAACCAAACTAGGTTATTTGATACCACTAATCCAAACATGGCTGAAAGGAATAAGAAAAGCAGGAAGAAGAACCAAGGTCTTCTATCTTTTTCTCCATGATGGTGGTGTTGAAAATCTTTCATGTAAGGTAGTGAATAAACGCAAATTAAACTACCGATGATTCCAATAATTAAAACCATAATTATAGATAGTCTGTCGATATAGATGTTATTAATAACTTCTATACTATGTCCCTTTGTAAGCTCAAACCACACCATTATAGGTGTTTGAACAGCCGCAAGCACTGACGCCAGATATTTTTTGTATTTAATACCCAGAACAAATACTACAATGGCCAAACAAATTTCAATCCCCATCATGAGTGAATTGATTGTTTCGCTTTGGAAGTCAAAAAGCTCGCTTCCTATACTGTAATACTGGAATGCAAGATATATGGACGCAACACCTATAATAACAGATGCTACCCTAACCACGATATCTCTTATCGCATCAGCCTTGAGAACTAATAAAGCAATCGCTACAACTAACGGGAATCCGATTAGAAAAAATATAGTGCTCATTAAATCCTCCTAATAAATAATAACATTTCGAACCATATGGTCCGTAGACTATTATATCCATTTGTTAATAAAAAAACAAGGGTTTTAGGTGAAATATATAAGATGTACCTAAAAAAAAACACTAAAATTCAAACATTTCCTCACTTGAACTTCAGTGTAAGTATTCAGAATATTTACTTGTTTTTTCGGTTCAACTTTTACTGCAATTATGGCCGATGCCAATCCTACTATCAAACATATTACCGATGCATATTGAATTGCAGTCAACATGCCTTCAAAATTACTAAACAATCCAGTTCAATATGTTTCCAAATAGTACTCAGGACCAATGACATTTTTATAGTTCCCTTCTTCCTTCCATTGCCTTTGACAAGGTGATTTCATCTGCATAGTCAAGGTCTCCGCCAACCGGAACTCCATGGGCAATCCTTGTCACCTTTATCCCTGAAGGTTTCACCAATCTTGCAATGTACATCGCCGTAGCTTCCCCTTCAATGTTTGGGTTTGTGGCGAGTATTATTTCCTGCACATCAGAGTTCTGGAGTCTTATAATCAATGCCTTTAAATTAATGTCTTCCGGCCCAATTCCGTCCATAGGCGAAATAGCTCCATGAAGGACATGATACTGACCTTTGAATTCTCTCATTCTTTCTATTGCAGCTACATCCTTTGGGCTTTCAACAACACAAATAATTTCCTTATTCCTTTGAGTATCCTTACATATTAAGCAGGGGTCCTGATCTGTTAAATTTCCACATTCAGAACAGTACCTCATATTTTCTCTTGCATCAATGATTGCATGAGCAAGCGCCAACGCTTCGCTTTTATCAACAGCCAAAAGGTTGAATGCCAGCCTTTGGGCCGTTTTATTTCCTATACCTTGAAGTTTGGAGAGCTCCCCTATTAATTTATTTAACGGCCTTGCATAATATTTCATCATATTTGATTACATCATTCCCGGAATATTAAATCCACCAGTCAGCTTATTCATCTCATTGCTTGAAATCTCTTCCATTTGTCGAAGTGCTTCATTTGTCGCAACCATAATTAAATCCTGAAGCATTTCCAAATCATCCAGGTCTATCACTTCAGGTTTGATTTCAATTTTAGTAAGCTGTTTTGTTCCGTTTACAGTAACTGATATGGCTCCTCCTCCTGCTGTAGCAGTAGTTTCAATTTGATCCACTTCAGCCTGAACTTCTTCCATTTTTTTCTGCATTGCCTGCATCTGCTGCATTTGTTTTTGAACATTACCAGCGCCGGCGCCGCTGCCGCTTCCTAATTTTTTACCAGCTCTCATACCTTTTCCCATAATATTCCTCCCGAATTTCTTCATTCTATTTCTATGCTGATACCAAATTTGTTTTCGATATTCATCTTTTGTTCTTCAGCTCTTTTATTATCATCGATTTTTTTCTCAACACCCAGCACACAGCATTCCAGCATTCTCATTTTACCCGTATGTTTTTCCATGAGGTGTTCAAGCCCCGCCTTATTATCCATTACGTAACTTCTTTTAATTTCAGTGATTGCTTCGATTTTAAAAACAGCATCATTTATTTCTTTCAGTGTAGTACCGGTTCTAATCAAATTAAAACTGCCTTTAACGGCCTCTCCATCTTCGAATATTTTATGCCAAAGAGAATCCAAGTTAACACTGCATCCGTTTTCCAGAACTTTGACTGCCGCTTTGGCTTCAGTAGTAGTTCCCTCTTTTTTCATTACAGCCATTGATTCCTGGTTTTTTTCCAATTCCGG
Organism: Peptostreptococcaceae bacterium; assembly: GCA_016650115.1. GTDB lineage: Bacteria > Bacillota > Clostridia > Peptostreptococcales > Anaerovoracaceae > JAENWH01. The sequence continues at coordinate 2,761 of JAENWI010000196.1, forward strand.
CTGATTGTTTTTGGGTATTTGCACCTGAACTGCCTTTGGTCTTTGAACTTGTTCCCCTGCTGCTTTTGGCAGCAGGAATCCGCCATTATATGCCAGATTAACTATACATAGTTCCAGTAATATTCTTGGTTGTGTTGTCCATCTTGCATCATTTATCGTCTTTGCCAGTTGCATAATGCCTTCGTTAATTTCCGACATATCAATTCTTTCACTTTGTTCTCGAATCCGATCAACATTCTCACAAGACATATTCAGCAATTCTTCC
>JAENWI010000251.1 GCA_016650115.1 Peptostreptococcaceae bacterium
GGCTTGATTATTTCCAATGCTTTAGTTTTAAGCTCATCCATTTCCATGGAATCATAAGAATTATGTATGCCGTCCTTAAGTAAATAGGGATTATTGCTTATATCCTTAAATTGAGAATGATTCTCCATCAGCGAAACTAAAATTAGTGGCAATTTCGACGGTTTGGAATAATTTTCCATCACAAAGCGATCTACATACCTGAAATATTTCTCGGTGTCGTTACGTATCTCTTGCTTGACATCTCTTTGGCCATGGAATACAGCATGGTCTCCTGAACCCTTATAGGAGCCATGAGCCAAATATGGATCTGTTAATTGTTTCCCCAAAACTTCCTCTAGTGCCCTTGGGGTATCTGGAGATAGTGCAATTTCTGAAAACCCATATCTATTACCTTGATAGAGCGTGAAATTATTACGGCTTAAACCCAGTAACTGGTAGCTTTCCATAGATTGGAAAGCCTTAATTAAGGGCTTGATATGAAAACTATTGGCTACTGTAGCAAATTCTTTTACAGATCCTTGAAGATTATATACTATGCATTTGTTCTGACTTGCAAGGACAGCTATCCCATCTGAAGTAGTATTCCAGAAATGTTCATCTTTTTCGAGTTCAGTGAACGGTTTCATGATTTGACCGACTAAATCCTTTTTATATTTCTGGCTCAATGAATTTTCAATCACTCGAAGTAAATTCTTGAACACTATAGAATCTTTCTTGTTTTCTGGAAAATTCCTATGGGTAGGTTGATATAGCGAAATAAATGGACCTTCCTCCTGATAAATTATTTCATTTGGAAAATGATATGCAATCTCATATGCCATGATGTACTCCTTTGTCTTTCCTTAAGTATTCTTTCCATAAAGAAGACTATTATGTTGCTTCTTCCGAATACGGTTAATCAGCATTGTATAGTATTTACCATAATGCTAATCAAGCTCCGATATCGTTTCGGTATTGCTCATATATATAATGTACTAAGGTATTATGAGATTAGCAAATCGGAACAACCGCCGATCACATCAGGAGCTCCAATTTCGGACCACAACAACAGCACCTATTGAATCGTTTTGAGTACCACAATCTTCGTTCGCATTATGGAATTCTTCTGGTATCACAATCGCTGCTGGGAGTCGAAGATAGCTGGCTCATCACCCGATTTTCTTGTCAACCAATCCATCTTATTCTGTCTCTTTACTGATCGTTTGTTGTTCTCAGTCAATCCTACTGTTTGGCATGCTCCAGACGAAGTAAGACAGCTTCCTAGCCGCTGTTAGCATTGCTTTGTTCTTGTTTAACCCTACCGTTGGTAAGACTGCTGTACATCCGTCAGCTTCCGATTAGCCCTGTCTGTATATGCGATGATATCAGCATCATTAATGAGATGACTGCCAGATTATTCTTCTGTACCTTCGTTCTCCCATCTTTCTTAAGTGTTGTATCAGTTCTCAAGCATTGAAGTGAATCAATGTCCTCTTCCCTTAAAAAAAGTAAGAACGCAAACAAAAAACTGGAAAAGTGTGGCCTGAGCTATGCAGGTAAGGGGTTTGTAAGGAAAAGGATGGTGCGGAGGAAAAACTTGAATTTGGTGTTACTAGAAGGGAATTTGGTGCGTGATCCTGAAAAGGTACAGGGAGGAAGCAATGGCAGTGTCATGGGAAAGTTTTCTCTGGCAGTGGACCGTTATACCAAGAAGGACAATGCAGAATCGGTGGAAGAGGTCATGTATATCGGTGTCTAGGTTTGGGGAGACTTGGCAGAGGGAAGCCTAAACTATCTTAAGAACGGACGGTGGCAACAGGAGAAGATCATTGTGGTGGCTGAACATGTTGAGTTCAAGCCAGAGAGCAAGGATACCTCTGTTGAGATTGCCGAAGATGAGCAGGAGCTCGCTCTCTAACCCAGAAGGAGAATCCACTATCTTTTTTCCCGGTTTGCCGTTATTATATCACTCGAGATAAGGAGCTATACGCATGAGTGAAATAATCATTACTTCCGAAAATTTTGAAAGTGAGATTCTGCAAGCGGACAAACCGGTCTTGGTGGATTTTTGGGCACCCTGGTGTGGTCCCTGCAAGATGATAGCCCCTGCCATTGCCCAGTTGGCTGAAAAATATGCTGGGAAATTGCTGGTGGCTAAGGTCAATGTGGATGAAGTCGTCTCTGTTGCCAGCAAATTCAGTGTCAGCAGTATTCCAACTCTTATGATTTTCAAGAATGGCGAGGTTGTTGACCAGCGAATAGGGGCCGCGTCCCTGTCGGTTCTTGAAGGGTTTGTGAAACAACATCTTTAGGTTAAGCAATGTTGCTCGTATTGGAGGGGAGGCGTAAGCCTCCTCTCTGTAGTTCTGCCTTGATGTCGCAGTTTTAGCTTTTTTTGCCGGAGCAAAGGCCTCTAATTATCATCAACCATCAGAATATGACGTTCCCTTTTATTA
>JAENWI010000072.1 GCA_016650115.1 Peptostreptococcaceae bacterium
AAAGCCGTCTCAATTGAGACGGCTTTTTCGTGTTTGTTTTTAGAGAGAGGGTTGGTAGATGACCGGTTATCTATTTTAAGTAGTATTTTGAGGGAAAAGATAACTGGTTATCTCCCGAGAGCACTATTTAAAAGAAATAGATATCATTTTCCCCTAAAAAAAGTGAAATGGTGTTAATAGATAATGAATTATACATTTCTTTAAATTAGAGCCAAAAATATACCAATTAAGGGATAATCAGTTATACATTTTCACGCTGAAACGCCAAAAGCAGGAAACAGGCGTAATAAAGTTGGGTAACTGATGTGGAATTTTGTTTAGCAACCTTTGATTACAAAATAAGTAGCCCCTGATTGCAAAGTGAATGCTTCTGATTACAAAAAAAGTTATTGAAACTTGGATTTAATTATTGTATAATGAGGCGAAAGAGTAGATTAAACGTTTAACCAAATTCAAATGGAGGAGGATCGCTATATTGTGAAAAAAGGCAACGTTACCATAAAGGAAATTGCATTTGATGCTAAAGTCTCAATAGCAACAGTTTCCATGATTTTGAATAATAAAGATAAAAAAATAAGCGAGGCCACCAGAAACAGGGTTCTTGAGATAGCAAAGGATTTGAATTACATTCCAAATACAATGGCAAGAAGTCTCATCACAAGGCAAACCAAAACTATTGGACTTATTATGCCAGATATTACAAATCCATTTTTCCCTGAAATAGCTAGAGGGGCAGAGGACAAAGCGAGTCAATCTCATTACAGTATTATTTATTGCAATACGGATGACAATATTGGCAGGGAAGATCAATACATTAATACTTTAACAGAAAAGATGGTTGATGGAATAATACTTGCCCATTCTTCGGACCGGGAAGAAAGCTCTTATGGTTTAAATCGAAACAGAGTTCCAATAGTATTAATTGACAGAGATTTTAGTTTTCCGAATATCGTAGGGAAAGTCCTGGTAAATAATAAGGATGCTTCCTTTAAGGGTGTAAATTACTTATTAGAAAAAGGGTATGAAAAAATTGTTTATATAGCAGGACCGATGACAACGCAAACTGCAAAAGACCGTTTGGATGGATATAAAATGGCCTTGTCAGAAAGAGGGGTGGAATATAGAGACAATTATGTTAAAATCGGGGATTATAAGGCTCAATGGGGAGAACTTGCAGTAAAAGAGTTTCTGAATGAAGGGATTTCTTTTGATTCGATTTTCTGCGGGAATGACCTAATAGCAATTGGCGCAATAAAAGCACTAAAAAATGCCGGGATGCAAGTGCCTGAAGATGTTGGCATAATCGGATTTGATGATATATATATGGCTAGTATGATGGATCCTGAGCTGACCACCATCAGGCAGCCAAATTACGAGATGGGGTTTAGGGCTGCGGAGCTTTTAATAAATGAAATTAATGATAGAAGTGAAAATATTGAAAAAGGAAATATGGATGTAAAAAAAATCATTCTGGAGACGGAACTGATTATTAGAAAATCCTCATAAAAGGAGTAATTTTATGATTACAGTTATTGGCAGTTTAAATATGGATTTAGTTGTTAATACCGAAAAAATTCCAAGACCCGGTGAGACGGTAATGGGAAGAAACTTTAAGCAGGTACCCGGAGGTAAAGGCGGAAACCAGGCGGACGCTGCAGCCAAACTTGGAGCTGATGTACAAATGATTGGATGCATTGGCGATGATTCTTTGGGTAATATTCTTAAAGCTTCTTTAGCATCTGATGGCGTTAAGGTGGATTCTGTTTTGGTTAAGGTAGGAATATCCACTGGGATTGCCTCCATTATTGTTGAAGATTCGGGGGACAACGCCATAACGGTTGCACCTGGTGCCAATTATGAATTAAACACAAAGGATATAGAAGGGTTAAGCCAAATTGTAAAAAAAAGCAAAGTTATATTACTGCAACTTGAAATACCTGTCAATTCGGTGAAAGCTGCTCTTATGATTGGAAAACATGCAGGCTGCATTACAATTTTAAACCCTGCACCAGCAGCAACGCTGGATGGAGAAATATATGATTATGTGGATATCCTAACCCCTAATGAATCAGAACTGGAATTTTTAACTGGTCATGAAACAGGTACACTTGAACAGGTGGAAGCGGCGGGGAAACTTCTAATTGACAAAGGCATAAAAGAAATAATCGTTACTTTAGGACATAACGGGTGCATGCACCTTAAAAGAAACTGGCGGAAGCATTATGAAGCATATAAGGTAAAAGCGATAGACACTACGGCAGCGGGTGATGGATTTAATGGTGCCTTGGCAGTATGTCTGAATGATGGAAAGACAATGGATGAAGCTATTCAATTTGCAATGAAGGTTGGGGCTATGACTGTAACTAAAGAAGGAGCACAAACCTCATTACCATTAAAAACAGAAGTCGATCATTTTGATAGCTGGGTCGTCTCCAGATTTAACAGGGAGGATGAAAAACAATGAGAAAAGGCATTTTATTAAATTCTGAAATTTTGTATATACTCTCCAAATTGGGGCATAAAGATCAAATCGCCATAGGAGATGCAGGGCTACCCATTCCATTGGAAGTACAAAGAATAGATTTGGCTGTTGCTAAAAATCTGCCAGGATTCATGCCTGTTTTTCAAACAGTGTTGGCGGAGGAAGTCATCGAAATGGTTATTCTGGCAGAGGAAATCATAGAAAACAGTCCTTCTTTTTACGAAGAAATACTGAAGGAGATTAGTCGAATCGAAGTACAAAGCGATATTAAAATACAGGTGAATTATATACCGCATAAATTATTTAAAGAAAAATTGGCGGATTGTAAGGCAGTAATAAGAACTGGCGAATTTACTCCTTACGCGAATATTATTCTGGTATCTGGGGTTAGCTTTTAAAAAATGCATAATTAGGGATTGGAGGTGGTATTTTGTCTGAAACATTAGTATCTATGAAAAACATATCAAAAGAATTTTCGGGGAATGTGGTGTTGGATAAGGTTGATTTTAATATATATAAAGGGGAGATTATGGCCCTTTTGGGAGAAAACGGCGCAGGTAAATCCACCTTGATGAAAATTTTGACAGGAGTATATATTAAAACATCCGGAGAAATATATTTAGATGGAAGTCTTGTAAATTTCAACAATATAAAAGAATCTCAAAATCATGGGATTGCCATCATTCACCAAGAATTAAATTTAATTCGGCATTTGTCAATTGCCGAAAATATATTTCTCGGCAGGGAACCTTTAAAAAAGGCGAAAAATATTGATTGGAAGAAGCTTTATGCTGATACCAAAGTATGGCTGGATATATTGGGAATCAAAGAAAACCCAAAAGAGTTGATTAAAAATATTAGTGTGGGGAAGCAGCAACTTGTGGAAATTGCAAAAGCGCTTTCCTTGGATGCAAAGATAATAATCATGGACGAGCCAACAGGCGCACTAACTGTCTCGGAAACCAAGAGACTTTTCGAAGTTGTTAGAGACCTTAAACATAAGGGGCATAGTATAGTATATATATCCCACAGGCTAAATGAGATATTCGAAATTTGTGATGATGTGACAATTTTAAGAGATGGACAACTCATTGCAGAAAGAAATATCAAAGAGGTAGATGAAGAAAAAATCATTGAAATGATGGTTGGAAGAAAACTAAGTGAACAGTACCCAAGAGTTTCATGCATTCCAGGTGAAATGGTTCTTGAGGTGAAGGGAATAACCAATAAATTTGTAAGTGATGTGTCATTTGAAATAAGAGAAGGAGAAATACTCGGGGTTTCAGGGCTTATGGGTGCTGGCAGAACAGAGCTTGCTCGTACGATTTATGGGATTTATAAAATGGATAAGGGGGAAATTTTACTGGACGGTAAAAAAGCAATTATTCATAATTCCACGGATGCATTGAGTTTAGGGATTGCTTATGTATCTGAGGATAGAAAGGCAAATGGAATTGTTTTGGGACTTGATGTCAGAGAAAATATCACTTTGGCTTCTCTGAAAAAATTCAGCGGAAAGTTCGGCAATATACATTTTGCGGAAGAAGAAGCTTCGGCACAAGGCTATATTGAAGATATGTCGGTTAAAACAAATGGAACGAAACAATTGGTAAGATTCCTAAGTGGTGGAAATCAGCAAAAGGTTTCAATAGCTAAAAATCTGAATACAAACCCAAGGGTTTTAATTCTGGATGAACCCACTCGTGGAGTCGATGTGGGTGCAAAAAAGGAAATTTATGAGTTGATAAATAAATTTAAGCTTGAGGGGAAGGGTATCATAATGATTTCCTCTGAAATACCAGAAATAATAGGGATAAGTGACCGTGTAATGGTTATGCATGAAGGTAAGGTTACGGATATTATATCAATGGAAGGTGCCAGCCAAGAAAACATTATGAGACTGGCGGTAGGGAAAGAAGTGGACGAAATATGAAAATGTCATTTAACAAAACATCCATAAAAGAAATTCTTTCAAAGAATAAACCTTTGATTGTATTGCTGTTGTTATGTCTTGTAATGTCTATGCTCAATGACCGCTTCTGGACATGGTCAAATATCATAATAGTTTTGAGACAGACTTCAATAAATGCTGTGATTGCAACAGGAATGACTTTTGCTATATTAGTAGGAGGAATTGATTTGTCTGTAGGATCCGTTGTAGCCATATGCGGAGCAATAGCAGCAACATTAATTTCATCAGGCATGGATACCATTTTAGTTGTTTTAATAACACTGATGCTTGGATTGGGCATTGGGCTTGTTAATGGGGTGTTAATAACGAAAGGAAGACTTCAACCCTTTATAGCCACATTAGGTACAATGACTTTGCTAAGGGGATTAACACTGCTTTATACCCAGGGAAAACCTATCAGTACAACTGGTGCCGTCAGTTCACAAAGCTTTTCAAAAATTGGAACAGGTTATTTTCTTACTATTCCAATTCCAGTGTATATAATGATTTTTGTATTCATTATTGCTTACTATATTTTAAGACATCTTCGTATAGGCAGGTATATTTATGCGCTGGGATCAAATGAAGAAGCTACCATGTATTCTGGAATCAAGACGGAAAATGTGAAGATGTTTGTTTATGGTTCTGCAGGATTGCTGGCAGCCTTAGGAGGAATAATAATAACAGCAAGACTTGGGTCTGCACAACCAACAGCTGGCAGCGGTTATGAACTTGATGCAATTGCAGCCGTTGTTCTTGGGGGAACAAGCATGGCAGGCGGAGTTGGAACTATTTTTGGGACGGCAATAGGAGCTTTAATTATTGGCTTGCTCAATAATGCTTTGAACCTTTTACAGGTGCCATCCTATTTTCAGGATGTTGCGAAGGGTGTAGTTATATTAATTGCTGTACTGTTGGACAGAAAGCAAAAAGCATCTCGTTAGTGGTCTGAAATAAAAGGAATTTATCCCATTTTGGGTTAAAGATAAAGTGTGAAAATTGCAAAATATAGGAGGAAAAGAAAATGAAGAAAACGTTTATATTCTTATTAGTACTAATTATGGCATTTGGACTGTTTGGTTGTGGGGGTGGAGCAGAACCAGCGCCTGAAGACACAAGCCCAACGATTGGCCTTGTAGTGTCAACATTGAACAATCCTTTTTTCGTTGATTTAAAGGATGGAGCACAGGCGAAAGCTGATGAATTGGGTGCGAAACTGATCGTCCTTGACTCACAGGACAACGCAGCAACTGAAATGTCAAATGTTGAAGATTTAATCACACAGGGTGTTGACCTTATTATGATTAATCCCACAGATTCTGATGCAGTAGGAAATGCAATACTTGCAGCAAACGAAGCTGGAATACCAGTTATTACACTTGACAGATCAGCTAATGCAGGTGAAGTTATATCACATATCGCTTCAGATAATGTAGCTGGCGGAAAAATGGCTGGAGAATTTATTGTTGATACGTTAGGTGGAGCTGGCGATGTTGTTGAACTTGAAGGAATCCCTGGAGCATCAGCTGCCAGAGACAGAGGGCAAGGATTTAACGAAGCAATCGCAACAAGCTCAATTGTTGTAGTGGCCAAACAGACTGCAAACTTTGACAGAGCAGAAGGACTTTCTGTTATGGAAAATATTCTTCAATCTCAGCCAAAAATTGATGCAGTATTTGCGCATAATGATGAAATGGCTCTTGGCGCTTTACAAGCAATTAAAGCATCAGGCAGAGATATTCTTGTAGTTGGATTTGATGCAACGGCAGACGCGGTGGCAGCAGTTGAGGCGGGTGACATGGCAGCAACAGTTCAGCAGCTTCCTAAAGATATTGGGGGCAATGGCGTAGCAACGGCTATGAAAGTTATTGCAGGAGATACAGTTGATGCATACATCCCTGTAGAGCTTGCTCTGGTTACTAAATAACACTAATAACACTTAAAAATTCATGAAAGGTCATCTTCCATTTTTTCGAATGAGAGATGACCTTTTCCTGTTTTGTTGAGTAAATAATATAAAATCAGTAAAAGGCAGCAGCCATTTGATAGGAAAAAGGGTATAATAAATATATAAATGAAAGTGGAAAGGGGATTAAGATGAATAAAATTGATGAATTGGCGATCAAGACAATACGGATTATTGCAGCAGAGGCGGTCCAAAAGGCAAACTCGGGGCATCCTGGATTGCCGATGGGAGCAGCGCCGATGGCCTATACGCTTTGGGCAAAACACTTGAAGCACAATCCTGAAAATTCGAACTGGATAAACCGGGATCGATTTGTTCTTTCAGCGGGTCATGGATCAATGCTTTTGTATTCACTGCTGAATATGTTTGGATATGATTTAACAATGGAGGATATTAAGGATTTCAGACAACTTGGGAGTCGAACGCCAGGACATCCTGAATATGGACATACA
>JAENWI010000303.1 GCA_016650115.1 Peptostreptococcaceae bacterium
ATATGCTAAAATATTTCTTAGTTTTTGTTTTAATTAATAGAATCATTAATTAAAAGCTTTCGTTATCCTCGCTTATTGTTGGGTTTTCTATTCTTTTTAATTTTGAAATCGATATTTGAATTGATTGACACAAAATTTCGGTCATTATTTTCCATCCATTATTTCTAAATTTAGTATTAATAAATATTTATTTTATTAAATTTTATAAATTGCAGCAAAAAGCAACCTGAATAATATTAAAATGATGGATAAATCTGAAGAGCTTATTGCTGCAAACCTAGTTATTCCTATAATTAAAGACTTGGTATTGCCAAAAGTTCAATCTGTAATCAATAAGTTTTTTAAAAAAAACATTGATGCAGAAATAATTGAAGCGAGTTTTCAGAAGTATCTTAGTCAACGTTATGAGAAATTTCTAATTATTGATACCCTAGGAGCCTGTCGGGCTTACCTTTTGCAAATTTGAGTTAGTTTCCATTTTAACTTAATTGAGATCGTTAATTTTCTTTCATTAATTACAGGGCTCCAATTTTCGGTGTAATATTCAATTTCGATCCAATTTCAGTGGATAAAAAAGCAATTAATAGCATTTTTATGCCATTTGCATCTTGAAAAACCGTTTCAGATTATAAGCAGAACAGACCAATGACCATTCAGCATCGGTTTCGGTTTCTCCTCTTAACGAAAATCGCCTGAATCCTAATATTTCTTTGATAACTCCAAAAACCGGCTCGACGGTTTGTTTTCTTTTTTTGTAGGTCGCTTTCCCTTCTTCGCTTTTCAACTTCTGGTTCATCTTTTCTGCTGGAGTAATACACGCAGCATCATCGGTAGGGTCAGGATTCAAAATATTCGACAAAAAACTATTGTGCTTTTCTCTTGAGGTTGAGATGATTGGGGATATATTCTTTTGTTCGCAATCGGTAATATTCTTTTCGCTGAAGTATCCTGTGTCTGCAACTGCTGCGCAGATTTCACCTGTTAATTCTTCAGGTACAGATTCAATGGCCGGGATAAATTCTTGCTTGTCATTGGCGTGTGAGTTGCAGTAAGCCCCAACTATAATCATATCATCGTTTACCGCAGCTTGTCCGTTATAGCATTGATCAAATCCCCTGGAGGTCTTCATTATTCGGGATTGAGGATCGGTGAAATTATATTGGTCTTTATCGTTTGGCTTATCTGATGGGGCTTTGGGTTCTTTGCCCCTGGAATTTTTCCCAGTCTTTTCTTTCTTCTGGTTGCGTTGTTCCATTTTGGTATCATACTGCTCTTTCTCATTTTGGTAACGCTCTGATGCCCGCTGTTCTACAACTCTTTTTGCTTCCTGTATTTTAACTAAACGGTCTTTTCTCAGCTTTAATTCTTCCGGAATGTCTAAGTCTGATCCTTTTTCACTTTCGTCTTTGGAGGCGGCCAGGTCTAATAATTTCTCAATCTCTTCTTCAAGTTGTTTTTCTAATTTTTGTATGTAATCGTAGCTCATTGCCTTATGGCGCGAAGCATTGGCCTGAACCTTGGTCCCATCAATGTAGATATTGCCAAGTCTAATAAGCCCAAGCTCTTTGCCTATTAACAATATTTCTTTGAACCAACCCTTTATCTGGCCAAGAAAACGTTTGCGGAACTCAGAAATGGTATCATGGTCAGGGTGGTGGTTTCCGGCAACAAAACGGAAAGCGACAGAATCGAAAGTGGCACTCTCAATCTTACGTGAGCTGAACACCCCAGTCGAATATCCATAAAACAATAAGCCTAAAAGCATTCTTGGATCATAAGCAGTAGTGCCTACTCCTTTGTATTGCTTGTATATCTCCCTGAAATCAAGCTTATCAACTATATCAACAACAAACCGTGCAAGATGATTCTCCGGTAACCAATCCCCAAGATCATATGGCATTAGCATTCGTTGTTCTCTGTCTGCTCCAATAAAT
>JAENWI010000007.1 GCA_016650115.1 Peptostreptococcaceae bacterium
CAAGCGTTAAGAGAAAGAAAAAGTCAGAAGCTGCAAGAAAAAAGGCTAAGAAATTTTAGTCATATGGCATAAAGATAGAGGTGTTTTAGTTGACCTTAAAAGAAATACTGGCAAATGATTTTAAAGAATCAATGAAAGCCAAAGATGGAATTAGAAAAGATACAGTTAATTTAGTTAGAGCTGCTATTAAGCAATCTGAGGTTGATAATAGAGTAGAACTTGATGAACAAGGTGTATTAGCAATAATCGCAAAACAAGTTAAAATGAGAAAAGATGCCCTCTCTGATTTTGAGAAAGCAGGAAGAACGGACCTTTTAGATTCCTATAACAGAGAAATCGAAATATTAATGACGTATTTGCCGGCACAACTTACACTTGAAGAAATACAAGTGATTGCAAAAACAACAATGGCTGAACTTGGAATTGAAGGTGAAAAACAGAACATGGGGAAACTTATGAAAGCTGTTATGCCTAAGGTAAAAGGATCTGCTGATGGTGGAGACGTTAAAAAGGCCATTGAAAGTCTATTCTAGACATTCCAGATGGTTCATATTAAATAAAAGTAGAGAGTGGAATATTCCACTCTCTTTTGTTGTAATTTGCTGGAAAAAAATATATAATAAAAAAAAGAAATGAGGAATAAGAGATGAATATTATTTTCAGCGAAGAAACAATGCCAAGTGAAACAATTATTAACAGACTGATTGAAGCTGCGGAATTATGTGTTCTGGCTGAGAATTTAGATCAGGATAGAGTTGAAATAAGTGTAAGCTTTATTGGTGAAGAAGAAATGCATGATCTGAATAAACTTTTCAGAAATGTTGATCATGTGACAGATGTTCTTTCTTTTCCCCAGTATGAGAACATGGAGGAGGTGCCGGATGAAGGAATTATTTGCCTTGGGGATGTCGTCATCTGTTCTCAACAGGCGCTAATACAAGCGGATGAATTGGGGCATTCACCTGAACGAGAGATTCTTTACCTGTTTGTTCATAGTATGTTTCATTTAATGGGATATGATCATATGGATAACGAAGAAAAAACGGATATGCGGGAAAAAGAAGAAGCAATTATGACCAAACTTGGCGCAGAAAGGTAGAAAATATGGAAAATAAAGAATTATACAGAAGAGCTGTGGAAGCAATGAAAAATTCCTACGCACCTTTTTCAAAGTTTACCGTTGGTGCCGTACTCCTGACAAAGGATGGGAAACTTTTTACCGGAGTCAATGTTGAAAATTCATCATTCGGCGGGACAATCTGTGCAGAAAGAACGGCTTATGTAAAAGCAGTATCAGAGGGGTTCAGAGAATTCGACCGGATAGCGATAGCTTGTAATGAAGGTGCGGCATGGCCTTGCGGGATATGCAGACAGTTTATGTATGAATTTGGTTCGGATTTAAAGGTCATCACAGGAGATGATGAGGAAAACTTAAAAATGATGACTTTGCAGGAATTATTGCCGGAGGGCTTTAAACTATAGAAAAAGGGGAAAACATGAAATCAGGATTTATAGGAATTATTGGAAGGCCAAATGTTGGGAAATCAACCCTTCTAAATGCAATACTGGGCGAAAAAATCGCCATTACAACAGATAAACCGCAAACGACGAGAAACAGTATCAGAGGAATATATACGCATTACGCTGAGGACAAAACACAAGAAGATGTTCAAATGATATTCATCGATACGCCGGGCATTCATAAACCAAAAAATAAACTTGGGGAAGCAATGACTGGAATGGCGATCAATACTTTTAAAGAAGTTGAGGTAATCATTCTTATTATTGATGATGAACTTTCATCAGGACCTGGAGATAAATATATCTTAGAGATGCTTGATGAAGTGAAGACATCAAAAATTCTTGTTATTAATAAGATAGACAAGCTTGGACCTGAAAAATTCAAAAGAATTTATGAGGAATACTCTGCTTTGAATAAATTTCATAAAATATTCGGGATATCTGCACTTCAGGGTAAAAATGTTCCTGATGTTGTAAAAGAAATTGAAAGCCTTTTAAGTGAAGGCCCAATGTATTTCCCGGATGATATGGTTACGGATCACCCGGAAAGATTTATTGTCAGTGAAATTATCAGAGAAAAAACACTTATGTATCTGAATGAAGAGGTTCCTCATGGGATTGCGATTGAAATTGAAAGTTACAAGGAAACAAAAACAATAACCCGGATTGGTGCTGTTATTTACACCGAAAAAAAATCGCATAAAGGAATTATTATAGGTAAAGATGGCAAAAAACTCAAGGGGATTGGGAAAAGCGCAAGAATAGAGATGGAAGCTCTTTTAGGCACTAAAGTATATTTAGAACTTTGGGTTAAAGTAAGAGAAAACTGGAGGGATAGTGATTTTGCATTATCCAATTTAGGATACAGGGATTAATTCAGATGTATATAGATACGGAAGGGGTAATTCTAAAACAGGTAAAAATGGTAAATGGGAGGAAAATGGTTTTGCTGTTTTCTAACAAATACGGAAAAATCAGTGCAGGAACGAGCATTAGCGAAAAAGGAAGAAGCAAATCAGCGCTGGCAATGCATCCATTTACTCATGGGAAATATGAGCTGTATAAAAATAGGGATTCTTATAATATTAATGGTGCTGAGGTTATCAAGAGCTATTATAAAATAGGAGAAGATGTGGACAAATATATGGCTTGCTCTTATATACTTGAATTTACTGAAAAACTGGCACTTGAAAACCTAAGGGCTCCTGAACTTTTCAGACTGTTGATTGATTTTTTGGATATCATGGAAAAAAGACAAAAAAAGTATTCCACAATTGTTTTGGCCTATCAGGTGAAAGCCCTTCAGATCATGGGAACTATGCCAGAATTAGATGTGTGTGTAGAATGCGGATGCAAAGAAATATTCACTAGTTTCAGTATTAAAGGCGGTGGTGTGATTTGCGAAAAGTGCAGAAAAATTATGGAACCAGAAGGTAATGAAAAGTTGATTTATGATTTAAATTTTGATATAGTAGATGTATTAAAGTATTTTTCTAAAAACCCTTTAAAAAGCCTTGAAAATTTAGCGATTGATGATGGTTTGACGCTTACGCTGCAAAACGGTTTAAAAAAATATGTGTCTCTTCATCTTGATATAAAAAATTTAAAAAGTGAAGGTTTTTTAATCGAATATTAAAGGAGGTAAGGATATGGAAATCACATTAGAAAAGATTGAATTAGTGAAAGACAGAACAGGGGTTAGCTACAGAGAAGCAAAAGAAGCTCTTGAATCGGCCGATGGTAGTGTTGTAGACGCAATAATAGCTATTGAAGAAACAATTGACGAAAAATCAAAGGGCAAATTTTCTGAACATAGTGCCAATATTATTGCCAGCATAAAAGATGCTGTAAAAAAAGGTAATGTTTCAAAAATTATCGTTAAAAAAGATGAAGATGTCGTGATGAATTTACCTTTAAATGTAGGAATTGTCGGAACAGTACTTGCTCCATGGGCCATGATTGCAGGCGTAATAGCTGCTTTTGGAACGAAGTGTGTGATAGAACTGGTGAAGGAAGATGGTTCTATTTATGATATCAGCGAAATGGCCAATGAAACATTTGGAGACATCGTTGAAAAAGGAACAACTATGGCTGATGAAGTAAAAGTTAAAGGAAATGACGTATACAAAAGTGTTAAGGAAAAAGCAACAGAAGCGATGAGCAAGGTAAAGAAGGATGATGACGACCTTGATTTCGATTTTGATGACAATTGCAACTGTGGAGATGATTGCACCTGTGATGAAGATGAAAAGGACTGCAATTGTAAAGAATAAGCAAAAATTTGAACTGGAAATGGTAGGAAAAAATGACAGAAAAAATTACTATGGAAAAAATTGTAGCCCTTGCAAAAAACAGGGGCTTCGTTTATCCAGGCTCTGATATTTATGGTGGTTTGGCAAATACCTGGGATTACGGCCCAGTAGGGGTGGAACTGAAAAATAATGTAAAGAAAGCCTGGTGGAAGAAATTTGTACAGGAGTCAAAGCATAATGTAGGTCTGGATTCAGCAATACTGATGAATCCAAAGACATGGGTTGCCTCAGGACATGTGGGAGGATTTGCTGATCCTTTAATTGACTGCAAAAGCTGTAAGTCAAGATTTAGAGCGGATAAACTTATTGAAGATTATTTAGCACAAAACAACATTCAGGATGTCACAGTTGATGGCTGGTCAAATGATAAAATGGAAACATTCATGAAAGAGAAAAATATCGGATGCCCAGATTGTAAAAAGACAGACTTTACATCAATCAGGCAGTTTAATCTAATGTTTAAAACCTTTCAGGGAGTAACTGAGGATTCGAAAGCGGAAATATATCTGAGACCGGAAACTGCACAGGGAATATTTGTTAATTTCAAAAACGTTCAAAGATCTTCAAGAAAAAAAATACCTTTTGGAATTGCACAGGTAGGAAAATCCTTTAGGAATGAAATTACACCTGGTAACTTTACTTTCAGAACCAGAGAATTCGAACAAATGGAGCTTGAATTTTTTTGTAAACCAGGAACTGATATGGAATGGTTTAATTACTGGAAAGCGTATTGTGTCAAATGGCTTTTAGATTTGAAAATAAAGGAAGAACATATTAAACTTAGAGATCATGAAGCTGAAGAACTTTCGCATTACAGCAATGCCACCACTGATATAGAATTCCTTTTTCCTTTTGGATGGGGAGAACTTTGGGGTATTGCAGACAGAACTGACTTTGATTTAAAACAGCATATTGAGCACTCTGGTCAGGAAATGAATTACATTGATCCTGAAACAAATGAAAAGTATGTCCCTTACTGTATTGAGCCGTCTCTTGGCGCGGACAGGGTTACTTTGGCGTTCCTTATTGATGCTTACGATGAGGAAATATTAACGTCTGCTGATGGTAAAGAAGACACAAGAACTGTTCTTCGCTTCCATCCTGCCATTGCACCATTTAAAGCAGCAATTCTGCCTTTGGCAAAAAAACTCAGCCCAATAGCAGAGCCTATATTTGAAGAGCTTTCCAAACATTTTATGATTGATTATGATGAAACGGGATCAATAGGTAAACGTTATAGAAGAGAAGATGAAATTGGGACACCGTTTTGTATATGCGTTGACTTTGATACGCAGATTGATGGTTGTGTGACGATTAGAGACAGAGATACAATGGAGCAGATAAGAATACCAGTTGAAAAAGTTAAAGCTTATATTGAAGAGAAGTTGATCTTTTAACGAGGAGTGAAAACATGAAAAAATTTGTTTATTCTTTTAATGAAGGTTCTAAAGATATGAAAAGCCTATTGGGCGGCAAGGGTGCCAACCTGGCAGAAATGACCAAGATTGGTCTGCCGGTTCCATTTGGGTTTACAGTAACGACAGAGGCTTGTAATGAATATTACAACCAAGGCAAGAAAATATCAGATGATATTATGAATGAAATATTTGACAAATTATTGGAACTTGAAAATGTTACCGGAAAGAAATTTGGTGACACTTCTAATCCATTGCTGGTATCGGTTCGTTCGGGTGCAGTTTTTTCAATGCCTGGCATGATGGATACCATTCTGAACCTTGGATTAAATGATGATACAGTCGCTGGAATGGCAAATTTGACTGGAAATGAAAGATTTGCGTATGACAGTTATAGACGATTTATTCAAATGTATGGAGATGTCGTTCTGGATATACATAAAACCAGGTTTGATGCTATATTGGAAAAGAAAAAGAAAGAAAAAGGCTACAAGTTTGATGTTGAACTTCTCACAGAAGATTTGAAAGATATTATTGTTCAATATAAAGCATTGATAGTTTCAGAATCAGGATTTGAATTCCCGATGGATCACAGGGAACAATTAAAGGGAGCTATAATGGCTGTATTCAGATCTTGGAACAATGACAGAGCAGTTTTATACAGACAGCTCAATAATATACCATCAAATCTTGGAACAGCTGTAACAATTCAGTCGATGGTTTTTGGCAATATGGGAGAGACCTCTGGGACAGGGGTTGCCTTCACAAGAAGCCCGGTTAATGGTGAAACTAAAATATTTGGTGAATTTTTAGTGAATGCGCAAGGGGAAGATGTAGTGGCAGGAATTAGAACCCCACAGCCAATTTCAGAAATGGCAGATACCTTTCCAGAGGTTTACAAAGATTTCATCAGAATATCTGAACTTCTCGAAAAACATTATACTGACATGCAGGACATGGAGTTTACTGTTGAAAAGAACAAACTGTATATGCTTCAAACCAGAAATGGCAAAAGAACCGCATTTGCAGCAATCAAAATTGCTGTTGATATGGAAAAAGATGGATTAATCGATAAGAGAATTGCTGTAACAAGATTAGAACCTGCACAAATAGAACAACTTCTTCACCCAACTTTTGATGCAGCTGAATTAAAAAAAGCAGTAATCCTTACAAAAGGATTACCAGCTTCACCAGGCGCGGCAACAGGAAAAATATATTTCCATGCTGCAGATGCAGTTACAGCAGTTGCAAATGGTGAAAAGGCAATATTAGTCAGACAAGAAACTTCACCAGAAGATTTGGCTGGGATGGCTGTAGCTGAGGGAATCCTCACAGCAAGAGGAGGAATGACTTCTCATGCAGCGGTTGTCGCCAGAGGTATGGGAAAATGTTGTGTTGCCGGTTGCTCAGAAATAAGTGTTAGCGAAAATGATAAAACACTTGTTATTGGAAAAGAGACTTTTATTGAAGGTGATTATATTTCATTAGATGGAACCGTAGGAGCTGTTTATAAAGGAAAGATTGATACTGTAGTTCCAGAACTTTCGGGTGATTTCGGAACAATCATGAAATGGGCAGATGAAATCAGGGTACTTAAGGTTAGAGCAAATGCTGATAATCCAAGAGATGCAGCTCAGGCAGTACAATTTGGAGCTGAAGGCATAGGGCTTTGCAGAACAGAACATATGTTTTTTGAAGAAGACAGAATTCCTGCTATTCAAAGAATGATTGTTGCAGATACTGAAGAAGACAGAAGAGAAGCATTAAAATTCCTTTTACCTTATCAAAAAAGTGATTTTAAAGGAATCTTTGAAGTAATGGGAGAAAGACCTGTAACTATTCGTCTTTTAGATCCTCCTTTGCATGAGTTTTTACCGCATACGGAAGAGGAAATTAAACTCCTTTCGAAACAGATTAATATACCTTACAAAAAACTTGCAAAGGCAGTTGAGGATTTACATGAATTCAACCCAATGCTTGGGCATAGAGGATGCCGGCTTGCAGTGACTTATCCGGAAATAGCTGAAATGCAGACAGAAGCAATTATTATGGCTGCAATTGAATTAAAAAAAGAAAAAAATATGATTGTCATTCCAGAAATAATGATACCACTTGTTGGCCTTGAAAAGGAATTGGCATATGTCAAAAAAACAGTTTTGGAGACTATTGACAAGTGTTTTGCCAGAGAGGGAGTGAAGGTTGATTATTTAATCGGTACGATGATTGAAGTCCCAAGGGCAGCACTTACAGCTGACGAAATTGCTAAAGAAGCTGAATTCTTCTCATTTGGAACAAATGATTTGACACAGATGACCTTTGGATTTTCAAGAGACGACACTGGGAAAATTATCAAAGATTATAGAGATAAGTTAATCCTTGAAGAGGATCCGTTCCAGACGATTGATCAAAAGGGTGTTGGGAAACTGCTTAAAATGGCGGTTGAACTTGGAAAGGAAACGAGACCAAATATTAAACTTGGTATTTGTGGAGAACATGGAGGCGATCCGAAGACGGTTGAGTTCTGTCATACTTTGGGGTTGCATTATGTTTCATGTTCGCCATATAGAGTTCCAATTGCAAGACTTGCAGCGGCTCAAGCTGTTGTAAAGTCCGGTAAATAAAGATTAGAAACAAAAAAACATTGTAATTGACGGGGGTGAATAGGGATATTCACTCCCGTTTTTTCTATTTATTTGATTATTAGTAAATTCTCATTGTGACAGGAATATGCAAATAATTGTCTTAGAAGTGGCGGCTTAAAGAAGTTGACATATAATGGCAATTAAAATATAATATGGATATAATAATGAACTTAAAGGAGAATGTCATGGAAATAATTAATATTTTGCTCATCGGAAACGATATGGAATACTGTAAAGCTTTAAGTGAATCCATTTCTGAATTATCTAAAGAAATCATGATTACTTTATATGATAAAAGGAATATGAATTTAGAAAACATAGATCATAACTCTATATTAGTAGTGGAAGAAGAAAAAGACTGTAAAAAAATCCAAGGAAATGACTATCAAATTTTATTGGTTGAGAGTAATAAAGAAGCTTGTATGGATATTGAAAATAGAATATTTCGTCTATATAAATACGAAAATGTGAAAGAATTAATTCGTTCGCTGTTCATCATATACAATGTATTTACAGGAAAGAGCATCACAGCAATTAGCGATAATAACTGTAAACTGATTGCGGTCACAAGCAGTTATGGGGGTGGTGGCAAAACAAGCGTTTCATTAGGACTGGCTCAGGAATTTGTCAGGTTTAGAGGCAAAAAAACACTTTATATTAACTATGAAGATTGCGATGGAACTTGGAATTATATGGATTTTCAACGAGGGAAAATGGAGGATTCTATAGGAAGTTACTTATATTATCTAAATAAAGGAAGAAGCTTTGATTTCAATGCATTTTTAAAAGAAGATGAATATGGTGTGTTTTACTTTAAACCCAGCTTGGGAAGAAACCAGTTAAAAGCATTAAGCGCAGAGGATTTGTGTTTATTTTGCAATAAGCTGATAGAAACAAATATGTTTGAATATATTATTTTTGATTGTCATGCCTGTCTTGATGACAGCACATTATGGCTGCTGAAAAATTCATTCCGTATTATATATTTAGCTGAAGAAACTCAAGATTTATGTGCCGTTAATGTTACTCAAAGAGATCTGGGAGCGATTGAATATATAGAAAATAAATTCAGTGGTAGACTTGGGGAAAAATTGATTAAAGTATATAACATGCATCAGGCAGTACCAATAGAAGCCAAAAATGGAGAGGCTGTATATATGGAGAAAGATGTCAACAGTTTCCAAATTGTGCAAGGTATTAGAAAAATAAATATTGAAAGGGAATTTGGGGAAGGAATTAAATCCATAGCCAATAGAATCGAGGATATTTAATGAATAAAATTAACGTGGAATTAACATTCAGTTAACAAAGTTTTGCAGTATAATCCTTCAATATCCCATATAATGTATATGAAAAATTACTAAAAGTATATTGAATATGTTATTATTAAAGGAGATAATCTGATGAATGTAAATAATTTCCAAATTATTCTTACTCTACTTGGTGGGTTGGCTGTATTTATTTATGGAATGAATCTGATGAGCGATGGATTGCAGAAGGCAGCAGGCGATAGAATGAAAAATATTCTTGCTGCTTTAACAAAGAACCCGATAATCGGTGTGCTGGCGGGTGCGCTTACAACTGCTGTGCTGCAGAGCAGCAGCGCGACGACAGTCATGGTGATTGGATTTGTCAGTGCAGGTCTAATGACTTTGCCTCAGGCAATCAGTGTTATTTTAGGAGCAAATATCGGTACCACTGTTACAGCACAACTGATCGCGTTTAAAATTGGAGATTATGCATGGTTATTTGTCGTTGTTGGATTCGTTATGTATTTCTTCTTCAAAAAAGAAAAAGTTGTTGACATTGGGCAGGTAATGTTTGGGTTTGGTCTCCTTTTTGTTGGAATCAATACGATGTCTGCAATTATGAAACCGCTAGCTGCTTCTCCGCTATTTACTGATATTATGATGAATGTTCAGGACATTCCCGCTTTAGGCGTTCTGATTGGAACAATTATGACGGTTGTTGTCCAAAGCAGTTCTGCAACGATAGCCGTCCTTCAAAATCTGGCATCTCAGCCAGGCGCTGACGGGGTCACAAGTATTATAGGTTTGCAGGGTTCTTTACCAATATTATTTGGTGATAACATTGGAACAACTATTACAGCTTTACTCGCATCAATAGGAGCATCTACCAATGCCAGGAGAACCGCTGTTTCACATACCATTTTCAACCTGGCGGGCACATTTGCATTCATTTGGTTCATGCCGTTATATGCAAAATTCATCGCTTTTGTTTCTCCTAAGGGTATAGAAATTGAAATAATTTCCAGAGAAATTGCAAATGCTCACATGTTTTTCAATATATTAAACACTCTTTTGTGGCTGCCGTTTATATGGGTGCTGGTTAAGATAGTAACAAAACTGATTCCTGGCGAAGATAAGGAAATTTTACCGAATGCACCTATGTATCTTGATTACAAAATTATTGAGAGCCCAGTCTTCGCATTACATCTGGCGACGAAGGAACTATCAAGAATTGCAAATATTGCGTTAAATATGATTATTGAGGCAAAAAAAGCATTTTTGGGAGAAGATAAACGGGCCGCGGAAAAGGTTTTGGAAATGGAAGATATTGTTGACAGTCTTCAGGCGGAAACAATTAAATATTTAGCTTCTATTTATACCGCTGCCAATTTGACGGAGCATCAGGCCATTCAGATTTCAGATCTGATTCATGTTGCATCAGATATAGAGCATATCGGGGATCACTGTACAAATATTGCTGAATTTGCTAAAGAAAAGATTAAAAACAAATATGAATTCTCTGACAAAGCCAGCGCCGAAATTTATGAGTGTTTTGATAACATCCGAAGAATGACGACGGACACAATTAAGTGTCTAGAAGATGGAGACACTGAGCTTGCACAAGATGTATTGGCGCAGGAAAAAGAAATTAATGATATGGAAGACAGATTAAGACTTCAGCATATGAAAAGACTTGAGGAAGGCAAATGCTCTCCAGAATTTACAGTAATGTATATTGATATCATACATAATATTGAAAAGATCGGGGATTACTGCACAAACATTGCTCAAGCGGTTGTGAAGGATATTGGATTTCATAAATATAATACAATCAAGCCGGAAAAAGAATCTAAACAGGTGTAATGAATAAAGAAAGCTGTGGTGCAATATGAAAAAGGTTTTAATAATTGAGGATGAACCCAACATAAGAGAGCTTGTTCTATATAACCTTGGTGCTAACGGGTATGAAGGGATCGGTGCCGACGATGGGATTCTTGGAATTACACTTGTTCATACTGAAAAACCTGATTTGATATTGCTAGATATTATGCTACCAGGAAAAAATGGATATGACATTTGCCGTGAACTTCGAGGTGAAGGGAATAAAACTCCCATAATTATGCTTTCTGCAAAAAATGACGAGATTGATAAAGTCTTAGGGTTGGAGTTTGGCGCGGATGATTATATATCTAAACCTTTTGGAATAAGAGAGTTGATTGCTAGAATCAATGCAGTACTGAGAAGATATGATGATCAGAAACCGGATGACCAAACTGTTGTCATTGAGGACTTAGTCATAAGCGTAGAAAGACATGAAGTTTCTATTAACGGAAAAATTGTTGAATTCACATTGAAAGAATTCGATTTAATATGTTTTTTAGCTAAAAACAGAGGACTTGTCTTTACAAGAGATCAACTTTTGGATAAAGTCTGGGGAATAGATTATGCGGGGGAAACAAGGACGGTTGATGTTCATATCAGATATATAAGAAGAAAACTTGGACTTGATGAAAATGAAAATAAATATATTCAAACTATTCGCGGCAAGGGGTATAAGATGATATGAGAATAAAATTTGTAATATCTGCTGTCATAGTTTCGATTGTGAATCTTTTTATATTTTATCTGTTGTTTAATCAGGGAAAACCACTGTTGGCTGTTATTCTTTGCCTGATTACAACAATAGTAATATCTGTATTTTGGTTTAAGTGGATTATTAAACCTGTTGAGATTATGAAAAAACAATTAGAAGAGGCAGATGAAGAAAACATCAAGTCTGAGAGAATTAGAAGTGAGTTTGTGGCAAACGTAAGCCATGAGCTAAAAACGCCTTTAACCTCAATTCTTGGTTTTATAGAAACCCTTCAGGATGGAGCAGCTGAGGAACCGGAACTTAGAACCAAATTTCTGGACATCGTTGCGATTGAGACGTCAAGGTTAAAAAGATTAATAGAAGATTTACTGGTTCTTTCAGATATTGAAAATAAAAGAGACAGGTATGAAGATAAGAAAATTTTTGTTGAAAAATCAGTCAAAGAAATAATTGCGTCCATAACTCCTATTGCTAAGTCAAGAAATGTAACCGTTAAACTAAATATAGATGAGAGCTTTATAATATTAGGCAATGAAGACAGGTTTAAACAGATGATGCTGAATCTGATAGAAAATGCGATAAAATACTCAAAAGTAAGCGGAACAGTTTATATATTCAATGAATATCTGGATGATGGAAAAAAAGTATCCATAACAGTCAGGGATGAAGGGATAGGTATTTCAAAAGAACACATTGAAAGGTTATTTGAAAGATTTTACAGAGTTGACAAGTCCAGATCAACAAAGGTTGGCGGCACAGGGCTTGGGCTTTCTATTGTAAAACATATAGCCAATTTGTTTGAAGCGGAGTTAAAAGTTGAAAGTGATATAAATAAAGGATCGAGTTTTAAAGTTATATTTTCGGTAAAATAGGATTGAGGAAATATGGGACATTTAGAATTTCTTATTAGAGATCTTGCACTTATTCTTGTAGTTGCAGGAATTACAACTTTAATATTTAAGAAAATCAAACAACCGGTTGTACTTGGTTATATTTTAGCGGGATTTTTGACAGGTTCGAATTTTAAATTCTTGCCTAATATTGATGATTTATCAACTATTGCGGTGTGGGCGGAACTCGGAATAATTTTTATCATGTTTGGACTCGGTTTGGAATTCAGTTTTCATAAGCTTGCAAACGTTGGAGGGAGCGCCATTGTGACGGCAACTACTATTATTATCCCGATGGTGTTCCTCGGATTTTTAATAGGAAATCTAATGGGCTGGAGCAAAATGGACAGCATATTCCTTGGTGGAATGATTTCTATGTCTTCGACGATGGTGATTATAAAAGCATATGATGAACTAGGTTTAAAACCAAAATCCTATTCAAACATTGTTTTAGGAACGCTTATTGTTGAAGATATTGCCGGTGTATTTATGATGGTAATACTATCGGCGATTGCAATAAGTAAAGGTGTAATAGGTTTCCACATGATTGGAGATATCGGTGTTCTGCTTATGTATCTGGGATTATGGCTTGTACTGGGGATTTATATAATTCCGTCTTTTTTAAGAAAAACAAAATCCCTGATGAATGATGAAACCTTGCTGATCATTTCATTGGGCCTTTGTTTATTTATGGTGGTTGTGGCAAATTATATCGGATTTTCTTCTGCGTTGGGAGCCTTTATTGCAGGGTCCATACTGGCAGGGACAGTATTAAGAGAAAGAATAGAAAAGCTTATCACTCCAATAAAAGACTTGTTTGGAGCTGTTTTTTTTATTTCAGTAGGGCTTTTACTTGATTTTTCAACGCTATCTCAATATATTTTACCAATTATAATCATATCGATTGTAACGATTTTTGGTCAAATGCTGTTTTCTACAATTGGTGCTGTTCTATCAGGGCAAACCCTTCATTTGGCTATTGGCGTGGGCTTCAGTATGGTTCAAATAGGAGAATTTTCCTTCATTATTGCTGCTTTAGGAACAGCACTTGGCGTAACAAGCGGTTTTTTGTATCCAGTTATTGTTTTTGTTTCGGTATTTACTATTTTTACCACACCTTTCTTTTTAAAAAGAATTGACTGGGCAAGAGGTGTAATAACAAAATTATTACCGTCTGGTCTGATAGAATATTTAAACAGGTATACTTCTGATAAACAAAGTGTTAATGAAATCGATGAAGATTGGCATGAATATTTAACAAAATATTTTACAAGAATCAGTGTTTCCATCATTGTTTTGTTTTCTATCTACTCAATAGGGACAAGATGGTTCGAACCAAAAATGAGCCATTATTTTGCAGTCTATGAAAAACCTGTGTCAACTCTCTTGATTTGTCTGGTAATGGTTCCAATTATAAGCATAATGTCATCCCATAAGAATGTTTTATATTCGAAATTATGGCTAAAGAGTGCTTCAAACAGATTGCCATTAGTTGCTTTTACAGCTTTTGGAATAATAATCGGGTCAGCATTTATTGTTTTAACTGTGGATAAAATTCTTAATGTTCCTGTATGGGTTGTAGAAATTCTAGCGATTATTGCAGTAATCATCATTATAAAATCTGATTTTATAAGAAGCAAATCAATCATTCTTGAATCCAGATTTTTTAAAAACTTCAATGAGAGAACTTTTGCAAAAAGACAGAAAGAACATCAAAGAGATAAATCTGAATGGGTTGATACTAATTTATTTGTTGCTCAGTTTGAAGTGATTGACACTCCTAAAAAGAACTCCTTTAAAGACTTTTATTCTCAAAGAAAACTAGGGGTCCATATACTTAAAATTCATAGAAATGGTGAACATCATAATCTTCCGACAAAAGACGAACAAATATTTTCTGGAGATATTATTTACGTGATGGGTCCAAAAAAGCAAATAGAATCTTATTTATTGATGCTTGAAAAAGATGAATATATAAAGAATCCTGAAGAGAGTGAAATTACTTTACGCGATTTTATTTATGGACAAATATTCCATGAAGTCAAACCAGAGAATCAGATATTGCTTGTTGCAATAAATGTTGAAAAAGGATCATTCATGGCCAAACAAACAATTGTTACTTCGGGATTCAGGCGGCGTCACAAGGGATTTATCATTGGCATAGAGAGAGAATCTACGCCAATGATTGTACCAGACAAGAACACGATGATGGAACCTGGAGACGTTGTATGGGTTTTAGGCAGCCAGGAAATGGCGGATAGCCTTTTAAATGCAGGATTGCTGTAAAACATATAATTAGATATAGAATATAAATTAATAACACGAATTCCTATTTGAAATTAGATTTGTCGAAATATGTCTTAATAAAACAGTTGTAAAAATACTACAACTGTTTTATTATATAAACAAATGGAAATATATGGAATTGATGGGATAAAATAACAATGGAAAATGCGGAGTATGATTACAGAAAATTAACAGAAAAAGTTCGGAAATCTATCAATAGTTTCGGAAAGGATATCAGCGATGCTGAGGTTCTTAATATCATTGAAAACAGTGTGCTTCAGGATCCGGTTTTTGAATTCGATAATTATCAATTCAAGATTAAAATAATTGATGATGTTTTTAATTCAATCAGAAAAGATCTGGCTATTTTAGATCCCTATGCACGGGATCCAGGTGTTTCTGAAATAATGGTCAACGGGAAAAATCAGATATTTATTGAGAGGTATGGTGTTGTTGAAAAGGTTGAAGCTGGCTTTCAGACGACAGAAGAACTGGAAGAAGTAATTAGAAGGATTGGGGCAAAAGTTCACAGAGAGATTAATGAAATGAATCCTATTTTAGATGCAAGGCTGGAAGACGGTTCGAGAGTGAATGCTGTAAATAAAAACATCGCGTTGGGTGGTCCAATATTAACCATTAGAAAATTCCCTGAACAAGCGATTGATATGGATAAACTTATATTTTATGGGACAGTTACCAGCGAAGCAGCTGAGTTTTTAAAGAATCTGGTGCAGGCAGGTTACAATATTTTTATCAGTGGCGGGACATCATCAGGAAAAACAACATTTTTAAATGTATTATCTAATTACATACCAAAAAATGAAAGAGTAATTGTAATAGAAGATTCTGCTGAGCTCCAGATTAAAGGGATTGAGAATTTAATAAGAATGGAGTGCAGAAACGCAAATGTTCAGGGAAAAGGTCAGGTTGATATGCGACAGCTTATTAAAACAAGCCTCAGAATGAGACCAAACAGGATAATTGTGGGTGAAGTTAGGGGAGAGGAGGTTTTAGATATGATTCAAGCGATGAATACTGGCCATGACGGCAGTTTATCGACTGGTCACGGCAATTCGCCAGAAGGAATGCTTAATAGACTGGAGACTATGTTTCTGCAGGCAGCAAACTTCCCGATTGAGGCAATCAGGGGTCAAATTGCGGAGGGAATAGATATCATTGTTCATCTAGGAAGAAACAGGGATAACAAGAGAATTGTAACTGAAATTGTTGAGATATCAGGAATTAAGGATGCTAAAATTATGATAAATAAATTGTTCGGGTATGATCAGAATAATGGTTTAATCAGAACCACAAATGATTTAATCAACAAGGAAAAACTGAAAATCAAAGGGTTGAGAATATGACCATCAATTATGATTATTATAAGCTTAATAAACAGGAAAAATTGAAATATTACAGCATTTCCCTGACTGCAGCATTTGTTTTATCATATATTTTTTACAGCAATATTTTTATTTCCATATCATTAAGTCCGGTTTTCGTCTATATGATGAAAAAACATTATGTGTTTTATTTAAAAAATAAAAGAAAGGAAATGGTTCAAAATCAATTTATTGAGCTTCTTCAATCACTTTCTGCATCCATTTCAGCAGGACGGCAAATGGGAGAAGCACTAGAAGAAGGATTATATGTAATGAGAAGTTCATACTCATCCGACTCTCCTTTAGTCATAGAACTTGAATTTATGGTGAAGAGCATAAAGGAAAGCAGAGAAGAGGAAGAACATCTTTTAAAAGATTTTGCTAAAAGGGTAAAAGTCAGGGATATTTCAAGTTTTGTGGAGGTATACGCAATCTGTAAGGGGACAGGGGGGGATATGGAAAAAGCAATCGTAAAGACCAGCCAAATAATTATGGAAAAACTAAGTATTGAAAAAGAGATGAGAGTTTTAAGTGCACAAAAGAAATTTGAAGGGAAATTAATCAGTATTATGCCAATCCTGGTAATAATCTTTTTAAGAATGACTTCTCCGTCTTATTTAGAACCGTTATATTCTACTTTAGCAGGGAAAATTATTATGAGCTTTTGTGTGATAGGGATGGGATATGCATACTATCTAACGGAAAAAATAACGAAGTGCAACTTATGAAAAAGAAAATTACTGATAAATTAACTGGGGAAAAAGTTTATTTTGATAAAGTTTACTATAGAATTTATGGTCTGAATAATGATTCCCTGAGAGAAAAGAGCATCAACGAAAACAAAAACAAATATAAATATTTAATCCTTATTTTCGGACTCCTGCTAATACTGAATTTAATTAGCGTAATATCAGCAGGAGATGGTAATCTGATAAAAATTGATGGATATGTAAAGGCTATCAGCAGACCAGACAAAGGAATTTACAATGTAAATTTGATAGCAGAAATCGACGGAAAAAATTTCTCTTTCAAACAGGAAATCCCAATAAAAATAAGCGCTGCTGGAAAAAGGCAGGTGCCAGGAAAACTGGATGAAAATC
The DNA here is from genome assembly GCA_016650115.1 of Peptostreptococcaceae bacterium. Lineage (GTDB taxonomy): Bacteria > Bacillota > Clostridia > Peptostreptococcales > Anaerovoracaceae > JAENWH01. The sequence continues at coordinate 17,392 of JAENWI010000007.1, forward strand.
CTGTTGACCAGGAATCGGCGATAAGAGTTCAGTTGAATAAATTACTGAACAGCATCAGCCAAATTGACAACAGTAATGCCGGGACTATTATGTTGCCTCAGGAGATGGAAGATGGAAGCAATTTGAAATGGCATGTTAAAAATAATAGTAATTTTGTCTATTTATCTATATTTTTTATTCTTTCCATAAGCGTTATATATTTTGGCAGATACAGTAATCTGAAAAAAATGGAAAGAGAAGCCAAAGAATCCATCTTAACTGAGTTGCCGGATTTTATCAATAAAATAGTGTTACTTATGAACGCAGGACTGGTTTTTTCATCCGCTTTCAGCAGAGTGGTGGATCAGAACCATAAGAATGAAGACGAAACTTATTTTTTAAAACAGATGATATCAATTAAAGAAAAAGTTGAAGCAACAAACAGCTCTCTGATTTTTGAATTAAAGAATTTTTCAGAAAGAATTCAGGTGAGAGAATTAATAAGAACAGTAAATATTATTTCGGATAACATTTACCTGGGAGCATTACTTGTAGAAAAATTGCAGAATGAAGGTGACTTGCTTTGGGAAAACAGAAGGAAATTTGCTGAAGAACAAAACAGAATCAGTGAAACTAAATTGTCATTTCCATTGGCGATACATCTAATTGTATTAATCACTATAACTATTTCACCAGCACTAATAACTACATAAAAGAGGAGGAAAACCAATGAAATCTATAATTAGAAACAGCAAAAAAGGCATGGAAATGGTTCAAGTGGCTTTACTTATTGCAATTGCAATAGGTATTGGTCTGATTTTTAAAATACAAATAACTGCATTTGTAAATAACACTTTCTCAAATCTTATGAATAGTGGTTTTTAAATTGAATAATAATAAAAGAGGCTCAGCGATGGTAGAGGCATCCTTAATAATACCTGTAATAATAACGGTAATCATATTAATAATCCATATCAATATGGGGCTATATCAAATTGTTGAACATAATTGTGAACTGCACAACAGCCTCCTTGAGGAGGTAAATGAGACTTCTGCAGTTGGCAGTTTCGTTAGAAGAATAGATTTCATGAAAGGCTTGTTTGAGAAATGATTAGCAAAAAAGGGTTTTCTTCAGTTTTTCTTACGATGATATTTGGATCGATGATCATGCTGACATTTGCATTTATCAATATTTCTTCGATGAAAGCAATGGAGAGTAGCTGCAATGCAGTATTTTCCCTTGCAGGTCAATCAATCCTTTCTGAGTTTGATTTAACTTTAAAAGAAAAATATGGCTTGATTGCATTTGGCCTGAACACGAAGGAAATTGAAAACCGATTGTTTTACTACGGAAATTCAACATTTCACAATAGTCGGGAACTGAATATGGTTCCAGTTGAAATTTCTGACATTGAAGTGGACCTGAAGGAATACTCACTGATGAATGTTGATCAATTTGAAAAATCTATAGGGAATTTTATGAATTTCAAAATTATTAACAATTTAATAAAGGAAGCAGATTATTTGAAGTCTACACCGGACAAAATGGACAGGGTTTTACGGAATAAAGCCATACAAAAATCCTTACCCTCTAATGATATTATGGGATCGAGTATTTTTATTCAGGCAATATTGGACTGGAAAGTGCAGCCGATTGAAAAAATATTTGATAACCAGGCGAAGGGGTTTCTGGTAAACAGCTACATATTTGACTGTTTCAATCACAACAAAAACAATCAAATTGCCAGACTTGAAAGTTTTTATAAAAATGAAGTGGAATATATTTTATATGGTAAATTAAGTGATGTGGAAAATAAGAGCAAATTCAAATCCGACTTCATTAAATTCAGAACAGCTCTCAATCTGGCCCATATATATACAGATAAAATCAAAGTCAGAGAGATTACAGCACTGGCAAATATTCTTACACCAGGTCCGGCATCAATTGGAACACAAAGCGTAATAGCAGCAGCATGGGCTTATGCGGAAGCGTTGAATGACGCAAAGCTGCTGGATGCAGATAAAAAAGTGGAACTCATTAAACGGGACGAGAACTGGGCAATGAACATAGATTCATATGAGAGAATAAATGATGGAATGATAGAACCCTCCAGCAACAAGGGGTACAGCTATGAAGATTATTTAAAAATATTCATTTATTTAGAAGACCGAGAGATAAAATTATTGAGAATGATGGATTTAATACAGATTAATTTAATTGGGAATTATGACGATGGATTCCTGATGAGAAACTGTTTTTCTGGATTTGAATATTCAGTCACAGCAAATGATAAGAAGTTTTATTATGAAGAAAAATATTAAAAAGAATGGATTTGTAACACTTGAAGCGGCTATCTTTTTACCTGTTTTTATTATAGGGATTTTAACAATTGGATATTTGATGAAGTTTATCTATGTTCAGGAAAATATTCTTTATGCCATATGTGATGAGGCAAAACAAGTTTCTAAAAACGCGTATATTATAGAAGCTGCTCCTTTTTACCCCCTGACATTAAAAAAAAGACTTGAAACGGAAAATCGGAATGTTTATAAAGTAGAAACGGAAGATTATAAATATTTATACAGCAGAGAAGGGCTAAATGGTCTGATTCGATACGAAGCCAGCTATTGGATGGATATTAAGTTCCCAATAAAACTGTATGATGGACTTCCGGGTAAAGAAACAGTCGTATTCAGGGGTTTAATCGGGAATAGAAATGAAGCCAGTCCAACTGGACTTGACGAATTGGAGGAAGAAAAACCATCTAGCAAAGTCTGGATATTCCCAACATCAGGTAAGAGATATCATAAAAGAGACTGCACTTATATTGTAGTTTTGCCAACTGAAGCAGTTTTGACGAAGGGAATCAAAAGACAATATCAATCCTGTCCCATATGTGATTCGAAAAATACTGAAATCGGAAGTTTGATTTATTACTTTGAGAAAACCGGGAAAGCATATCATATCGGAAAATGTCCGACCGTAGATAAGTATGTTATTGAAATTGAAAAAGAAACAGCTGTTAAAAAAGGGTATCTGCCCTGTAGTAAATGTGGAGGAGAATAATGATTGGATTATACGACTATCAGGTTAAAATTTTAAAACAAGACATGGGTAAAATGTTCCTGCCGATGTTCTTCTATAATGAAGAAATCAACGGGAAAACAGAAACAAATATTAAATATGACTTCAGTGGTTGCATCAGTCTTGAAGAATGGCTGAATGTAAAAGAAAACAGCTTGATTGATGTTTTAGATGTATTGGAAAGCATTGCTTTATTACTCGATAAATGCAAAGAAGTTTTAATTAATTATGAATATCTTAAAATAG
>JAENWI010000164.1 GCA_016650115.1 Peptostreptococcaceae bacterium
ATGATGAACTTTTGTCGTTTTGGTCAAAAACATTACCAGTATTGCAGAAAGGGGTGCTGCCCATAATATCAATCCCATTTTCTATCCCCTCAAACTTTTCATATCGTTAATATCAATAGAATCAAATTTATCGTTTATTCTGAATACCATAATCCCCATAATCAAAATTCCTGTAATCATATCAATAAATATTCCCATGTCAACGATAAACGGCATCCCTTGTGTAGCAAACAAAGTCGTTACAAACAGACCATTTTCAATCACTAGAAACCCTACTATCATTCCTATCGCTTTTTTTCGGCTTATCATGAACAATATGCCAATCATTACGACGGAAACGGAATTCACTATTTGAATATTCAATTGACCTTTATCTATTCCCTGTATGTCTGATATGCAGTAATAAGAAAAAACAACAAGTGCAAAGCATGCAAAAATCAATACAGGTATATTGAAAAAGAAATCTTTTCCCACCTTGTATTCTATATCAGCATAGGTCTTGTGAAGCATTTTCGGTATATAGTAAACCTTAAGAACTACAATAAGAACGCACACGATAATTATATCTATTCTTTTCTCGATGGCATAGCTTTGTGCTCCCATAATTCCTGCAGCAATCGATATCAGTATTGCCTGTATCCTGAAAGTATTTATATATGATTTAATTCTCTTGTTTGCCATTAATGCAAATGACGATACGAGAATAAGTATTGACAGTATGTCTAAATATTTTTCCATTATTATCTCCCTAAAACAAAATATTGTAAAAACCCAAGAAATGATAGTATAAGTGAAAGTGCGGCTATGTTTGGTACACTGAAAAATCTGAATTTTACGGTAGAAACCTCAATCAAACCAATGATTACAGCTACAAAAATAACCTTGATTATATACATTAGCAAACTTATTACAACTAAAGCGACCCCCGTAGCTCCCAAAACTAACTGTTGCGGCAAAAACAGATTCACAACAAGCGTAATCAGCAAAAGCTGTTTAATCGCAGCGCCAAGCTCCATCAATGCTAAATTTCTGCCCGAATACTCCAGAATCATGGCTTCATGAACCATCGTAAGTTCAAGGTGTGTAGATGGATCATCTACTGGAATTCTTGAAGTATCCATCAGAATCACAAGTAAAATCGCTAGGAACAGCATCATGTACACTGGCTGAAGCAATGGTGCATTCTCGGTCTGCATTTTCAGCATCATTCCGGATACTGAGGTAGTCCCTGAAATCAGTGCCACCGTAATAACTGAAATAAGAAGTGAAGGCTCTGCCAAAGAGGAAATAAGAGCCTCTCTGCTGCTGCCCATTCCTCCAAAGGTGCTTCCGGTATCTAATGCTCCTGCCATCATGAAAAAACGTCCAAGAGCAAGCAGATATATTGTAAAGATAATGTCTCCGGGGAAATTTTCGGGTATAAACGACGTAACAACAGGGACAATCATTGCGGCGCACAATGCTGTTGTGAAAACAATCATTGGCGTTACCTTAAAGATCCAGGTGGATACATCTGAAACCACTGTCTGTTTCTTGAACAGTTTATGCAGATCATAATATAACTGAAGAAATGGAGGCCCTTGCCTTTTTTGAGAAAAAGCTTTTATCTTACCTATAATCCCATTTACAAGGGGAGCCAGCATAATCAGGACAATTCCCTGAAATAAAAAATATTCGATGTATCTCATGCGTCGCCTCCTATGCCAATCTGTTATAAAGCATCAATATCAAAACAGCAACAAATATATATATTAAATAAGCATGTATACTTCCTGTTTGAATTTTTAATTTTGCCAATGTTGATAAGCCTCTTATTAATCTTGATAGGGGCTCATAAAGATATTTTTCAAATACCGGCTCCGTAGTAATGACATATTCCATTTCTTCGGGATGATATTTATATAATCCTTTTTGTTTAAGTTTCCTGGTTGGTCGGAAAAGGAATCTGAAAATGATGCTTAGATTTTTTGAATATCCACCGCTGGTATACTGCATTCTGCTATTCAATGACTGATATCCGCAACCCCAGGTTTCATATTTTCTCTCAATGGTTTTACCGCCATAAAACTTTAATATCATCATCGCAATCAACCCGACTGCAGCCAATACTATTACCCCAGCAAGCGGCGAAATGCTGTTTGCCCCTAATGTTAAAGGATACGTAGCTATAAAGAATTTTCCTGACATATCCCCAATTAAGGATTGACCAACGATGTCACCCACAATTTTATCTGTGATTCCGATTAGGGTCATTGGCAGAATTCCAATCACAAGACACAATCCAACTAAAAAACCGATACCTGTATTCATTGTTTTTGGAACCTCTTTAGCATGTTCGCTGTGCTCTGTTCTTGGAAGTCCTAAGAAAGAAACGCCATATGCTTTGACAAAAGTTGCTAAAGCAAGCGCTCCGGCAAATGCCAGTACAGCTATGGAAAGCATGGTGACCAGGTCTACATTTATATCTCCTATGACTATATTTTTAATTAATGCCTGATAGGTGATCCATTCACCAATAAATCCGTTAAAAGGAACGACGGCCGAGATGGAAAGGGCCGCCCCTAGGAAAAGTACTGAACTGACAGGCATTTTTTTTGCCAGTCCTCCCAGCTCTTCCATGTTTTTTGTATGTGTTGCATATTGAACAGAACCTGCTCCAAGGAACAGCCCGCTTTTAAACAGAGAATGGTTAAAACTATGAACCAAAACAGCCATTAACCCTAAAGCACAAATGATCTGATCTCCCTTGGAATATCCGATAAAACTGATACCAAGTGCAATAAAAATAATACCGATATTTTCTATACTGCTGTAAGCTAAAAGTTTTTTGATGTTTTTCTCTATAAATGCATATGAAATGCCGACAAAAACCGTAATCATACCTACCGTCATCACGGTAATTCCCCACCAGGTATGCTCCACTCCCAGATACATCAGGACAAACCTTATCATTCCATAAACTGCAGTTTTAATCATTACCCCTGACATAAAGGCCGAACCATTGCTTGGTGCTGCCGGATGAGCCTTTGGAAGCCAGATATGTAATGGAACCACTCCAGCCTTTGTTCCAAACCCAATAAGGAAGAATATAAACATCAGATTTTTAATGCCGGAAGGGATACTGCTGCTTGACATATCCATACTAAAGCTTCCTGTGTAGCTAATCATCAGCATAAAATTGATGATTAAAAATGCTGTACCTACAAGCGTCATGATGATGTATAACTTCCCTGCCTTCTGATTTTCTTCATGTTCAGATTCAAAGACAACAATGAAATAGGAGATGACCGACATGGCTTCCCATGCAATAAAGAACCAGATTGCATTACTGGCAGTGAAAACAAAAAATAAAGACAAGATAAAAGTGCTCATCAGACAATTGAGTAATACTGTATTTCTCTCCCCGTAATATTCCCCAATGTACCCGATTGAATAAATCGCCGTAGCAAAGGCCACGATTGAAAGTATCAATACAAAAAAAGCAGAAAGTCTGTCAATCTCAGAATTTATTACTATAAATGACCACGATGAATCGATATTGAAAATCGAAAGCTTTACATTGTAATATAATAAGTATGTCAAACTCCCGACCATACCTAGAAAACCGGCTGCGGCAGTCAGCAAATTAGAGCCTATATTTGCCTTTTTCTGACTTTTCATCATAAAAAGCGGGAAAAATAAGCTAATTCCATATAGTATTAATGAAATCTGAATAATTATTTGTACAAAGATCATAAGAACAGGCACCCCTTATTTCAAAATTTGTATTAGTATGCG
>JAENWI010000389.1 GCA_016650115.1 Peptostreptococcaceae bacterium
GAAATCAGTAACTACATATGGGTTGTGATAGATAATGAACCAGTTTCATTCACTTCAAAGGACGGGATGGGAATGCCGTTTATTAATGAGAATAACAGGACGCTTGTTCCAGTACGTAAGTTGCTTGAATCCATCGGTGCCAAGGTCAGTTATATTTCGGATGCAGAAGGAAAGGTTGTTTCGGTTGGTGCAGCCTTTAATGGAACACATATTAATCTTAATATAGACAGTTATAAGTATTCTGTAAATGGCAAAGACTTAACAATGGACACTGCAGCTGAAATAAAGCAAGGACGAACCTATATCCCTGCTCGTCCGGTGCTGGAAGCTTTCGGGTATAATGTCTCCTATAGCGAAGCAGGCAAAAGTGTATATGCATCAAATTGACAGGTAAGGAAGGTTTATTATTATATCAGAATGAGTTTATGAACCAAAATAATCGTCTCTAAGATTATTATTGCTATGAGTCTAATATTTAACTTCCCTTTGTCCATAATGTCCTAGCATCGGGGATCTGATTACCCCGTTACATAGTCTTCAATAGTTAGTGAAATTCAAAAAAAAATATGGTATGATTTGGTAATCAATAGCTTATTTATTAGTACTCAACTCAATCGGATAGTAATAGAAAGGTAAAAAAAATGGAGAAAAAACTGTATGTCATCATTTTGGCAATAGCGGTTCTACTTGGAATATATGCCTGCAGTGCACAAAGGCCGGAAACAAGTAGCGTTGAAAGCAACCTGAAACAAATAAACAAAGGAATTGCTCAGTTTTCAGAGCTAAAAAATGGTACATTAGAAGTAGATGGCTCTTTAATCGCTCAGAACAATGCTGTGGAATCGATAAATACTGCAAACGAAGAAAACACTTCTCTTACAACTTTTGTTTTGAATCAGAAGGGTTATGATTACATTGAGGAAAAAAATTCTCTGAATGAAAAAACCGGGGAAATTCAATATTCTGCAGCAAAGCAGGTTCAGGGAACCCCTTATTATGCACTACCAGTTGAACCATCGGCAAAAGAAAGGACAAAACCCTATGAATGGGAAGGTATTAGCGAACTGAGTCGGAAGCTCTATGAACCAAATGGTGCTTTGAAAATGATGGCTGTACCGGCTAAGCTTGTAGGTAATGAGGAATATATTAAAGCAATTACCAAGGAGAAGAACGGTTCCCTTATAAAATACACTTTGACGACAAATGACGCATATGCAAAATATATGAAAGAGGATGCTCACAGTGCTGAAGAAAATTATATTGTTCATGAACAACGTGAAATTTATTGGATTAATGAGGATGGCCTCTTAATAAAGCGTCAAAGCTATGGTAAATTTGAGTGGACCATTGACGGAATCGCAGATATATATACTTTTGATACAACAGTAGAATTGACCGGCTACAATTATAAAAAACTTACAGAAATTGGTGATGAGCTGTCACCGATGATTATGTTTAAAGGTGAGCTTTATACTCAA
>JAENWI010000001.1 GCA_016650115.1 Peptostreptococcaceae bacterium
GAACACAGAAGTTAAGCTCTTTAGCGCCGATGATACTTGGCGGGCAGCTGCCTGGGAAAGTAGGACGTCGCCGGTTTTAGAAAAAAGACATATCTTATGGTATGTCTTTTTTCTATGTCTGAAAATATCAACTATTCAAAGGAGGAGATGACCGCCAAGTATCATCCTTTAAAATATATCAGCGGGCAGGTGCGTATTTTACGCAGCTTTAGCTGCAGGGTAAAATACGACAGCACAGGGAACGAAGTGACCGGAGGAGCCGCAGGCGTTGCCTGTTTTACCCAGCTTTAGCTGGAGAGTAAAACAGGACAGCAGGGAGCGAAGCGAGTCGGAGAGAAGCACGGAGTGCTGAAAGTTGCCTGGGAAAGTAGGACGTCGCCGGTTTTAAGTGAAAGCAGTTCTGAAAAGGACTGATTTTTACGTTTCAGAACGTGGCTTGAACTTATGCAACTGCGGGTAAACAATTAATGCGCAGTTGTAAACCTTATGAATAAAAGTAGACATATCTTATGATATGTCTTTTTTCTATGTCTGGTGAAATCAACTTATCCGAGGCAGAAGGTTTACAAATTTTCTGGAGAGAGTTAACCTTTATTTTATTAAATTATATCTCCCAAGTTAACCCGGAAGTGGGTTTGCCTCAGTTTTTCACTCTAGAAGTGGGTGCCATCAGTTTGCCAAACTGTAAATGTTTAAATTTGACATTAAACACTATACTGTAAAGGTAAACTTTAATTTTGCATTAATAAGTCAGTTGATGCATAATATAAGTGTAATATTGTGGATATTGAAAAATAAAAGGTGAATTGGAGGTGAATAATGTTTTTAGGAGCAATCGATATTGGTGGAACTAAAACAATAGTGGCAGTATGTGATGAAAAGGGTAACATAATAGAAATGGAAAATTTTCCAACAGAAAATGGAGATTGGATGGTACATTTCAGAATTACCGCAGAAAAATTCATTCAGTGTGTAAATAAACTTCAAATTGATATAAATGAGGATTTATCAGGTATAGGAATTAATGTTCCAGGTATGGTTGATGAAAATGGCATTTTGATTTATGCGCCTCATCAAAACTGGAGAGATGTGCATGTGAAAGATTATTTTTCGAATTATTTCAAGACGGATAAAATAATCGTTGAAAATGATGTTAATTCGTGTGCTGTTGGAGAAATGATTTTTGGTGGCGGAGGTCACGATTTCCTTTGGATTACAATCAGTACTGGAAATGGAGGGGCAATTATTGCAAACGGCCAATTAATTAGGGGGAATCAAAGCTGCGCCGGAGAATTTGGCCATTTAAAAGTTGAATTTGAATCCCCAAGAAAATGTTCGTGTGGTCAATATGGTTGTCTAGAGGCTCATAGCTCCGGCACAGCTATTAAAGAACAGTTTGAAGAAGCTTTATTATATGATTTGAATTTAAAAGAAACTGTGCTTAACAAGCAAATAAAAGACGAGAAATTCAAAATTGACGCCTATGGCTTAAGCCTCTTGGCTCGAGAAGGGAATTCTGTAGCAATTGATATATTTACAAGGACGGGGATGTATCTTGGCAGGGCTATTTCGTATGGAGTTAATATTTCGAATCCACAGACTGTTTATTTGGGGGGAGGAATTGCTGAATCACTAGATCTAATTTTACCGGCTATTATTATGGAATTGGATAAATGTGCAATAGAAGAATGTGGAAAAGTTACAATTTGCAAGACCAAATTGGGGTATAACGCTGCAATAATTGGCGCATCGGCATTGGTATATCTTCAGAAAGATATACTTGCTAATTTGTAAAACTTTTATTATAATGAAATTGTAATCGTTTACATTTTGTATAACGTTTTCAGAAGGAGGTTTCGATATTGAATATTAAAGATATTGCCAGTTTGACAGGACTTTCTGTTGCTACTGTATCCAGAGTTATAAATAATCATTCAAGCGTAACCAAAGAAACCAGAGAAAAAGTTGAAAAAGTAATAAAAGAAACAGGTTATACGCCAAATTTCCTGGGCAGGAATTTACGCGTCTCTAAAACACATAAGATTCTTGTTATTATCCCAACAATAGGCAATTTGTTTTATTCGGAAATACTTGAAGCTATTCAAGAGGCATCTACTAACTCGGGATTCAATATATTAATCGGTATTACAAATAATGACACTGAGTTGGAAAAGAAATATATGGAACTTTTAACCACAAAACAAGTCGATGGTGCCATTTTATTTCTTTCTCGATTTGATAAAGAGATTATGACCGCCTGGTCAAAAAAATTCCCGATTGTTCAGTGTTGTGAATATACAAGAGGATCAGATGTTACGAATGTAAGCATTGACAATAAGCAAGGGGCATACGATGCTGTGTCTTATTTGATCAGTAAGGGACATACAAAAATCGGTGCAATAAGAGGTCAGCTGTATTTTGCTTCAGAAGCGGATAGAACAGATGGATACATGCAGGCATTGTCAGATAACGGGATAGAACGTGATTTGAAATATTCCTATGTAACAGAATATACCATGGAAGGCGGTAAGAAAGGTGCGGAGGCACTCATGAGATTAGAAAATCCGCCGACTGCCATATTTGCGTATGGTGATACAATAGCAATCGGTGTAATAAAAACATTGAAAGATATGAAAAAAATTGTAATGAATAGAAAAGATGGCAAGAGAAATGTAGCAGTGCTCGGGTTTGATGATATTCCTCTTTGCACTTTATTCACACCTACAATATCAACGGTGGAACAGCCAAAATATCAGCTCGGAGTAACTGCCTTTAATTTGTTAATGGAAAAAATGAATGATCCGGATATGGAAAATAAATCAGTTGTCTTACCACATAGATTAATAATAAGACAATCAAGTGAATTTTAGGAGGTGTAAAATGAAAAAGTATAGAGTAGGTATCATAGGTAGTGGTTTTATAGGTAGTGTTCATGTTGAAGCAGTAAGACGCCTGGGACTAGGTGAAATCGTAGCACTTACTGAAAAACAGGATGCAAAAGGAAAGGCCGAAGCACTTTATATACCTGATTATTTTGATGATTACAAAAAAATGATAGATACGAAGGAATTGGATATGGTCCATATTTGTACACCGAATAATACCCATCATGAAATGAGCACTTATGCTTTAAAAAAAGGTGTGAATGTTATTTGTGAAAAACCAATGTGCAGGACCATTGAAGAAGGCGAAGATATGGTTAAGGTAGCGAAGGAGACAGGACTTGTCAATGCAATCAATTTTCATAACAGATTTTATCCAATGACTTATGAAATGAAAGAAAAAATTAAAATGGGACAGGTTGGCGATATTTGGTCAGTTCATGGAGTTTATCTGCAGGACTGGTTATTCCATGATACAGATTATAACTGGAGAATTGATCCGGCTTTTTCTGGTTCAACTCGGGCTGTAGCCGATATAGGTTCACATTGGATTGATCTTGCTGAAACGGTTACAGGGTTAAAAGTCGTTGAAGTTTTTGCTGATTTTGCTACCTTCCATAAAACCAGAAAGAAATCTCTTGATAATATTGCCTTCAGTAAAGAAAAGTCGGATATTTATGAGGAAATAAAGATTGAATCTGAGGATCATGCACATATATTACTTAGATTTGAGAATGGTGCAGTGGGTAATGCAGTAATAAGTCAGGTGGTTGCCGGAAGAAAAAACAGAATAACTCTTAATGTAGATGGATCAGAAGAGGCTCTCTTTTGGACGACGGACGATTTGAATAATCTGTGGATTGGGCATAGAGATTCGTCAAATGAAATACTGACAAAGGACCCTAGTCTTGTCAGTAATGCTACAATTAAACAAATAGCTTATCCCGGTGGGCATGCAGAGGGATTTCCAGATGCTTTCAAGAACAACTTCAGAGCCATTTATAAATCAATAGAAGATAAAAGTTCGCCAATTGAGTATGCAACCTTTGCCGACGGACTCAGAGAAATGAAAATATGCGATAAGATATTTGAAAGTTATCATACAAATAAATGGGTTAAAGTTGACGAATAGAAAAGAAGTGAGATGATGATAAAAAATTCAGTAATGAAATATACAAAAGAACTGGCAGACAATTTGGATAAAACGGATTTCAATGTTTTGACGCAAATCATTGAAAGACTTGTTGTTACAAAAATTTCTGGCAAGACTGTTTTTACTGCAGGAAATGGCGGCAGCGCATCAACAGCCTCACATATGGCCAATGATTTCATAAAAGGCTGCAGAGTGCATAATAGAGAAGGATTTAAAATACTTTGTCTTGCCGATTCAAGCGCCATAATTACTTGTTTGGCAAATGATTTTTCATATGAGGAAATATTTTCAATCCCATTAAAAACATTGGGTAAAAAAGGAGACACGCTTGTTGTTTTCAGTGGCAGCGGGAACTCTCCCAATATAATTAAAGCTGTTATGCAGGCAAAAGAAATGGGGATTTTCACCATTGGATTTTCTGGGAGGGACGGTGGGCAACTAAAGGGAATTTGCGACATTTTACTGATAGCGCCGACAAACTCAATGGAACAGCTTGAGGATATGCATATGATATATGAACATGCAATGTCCTGCGCGATACAAGAAGAACTGACAGATCAATGGGGTATCGAGATTGTTAAATTCCCCCAAAAGGTAATGAAGATAAAATCAGCATTATTTGATTTTGATGGAACGGTGAGTCTTATCAGAGAAGGCTGGCAGGATGTGATGATCCCTTATTTTATTGAAGTTCTATCTGGTACTCCTGGCGCCGAAGATTCTACAAAAATAAAAAATTGCGTCAGAGAATTTGTTGATGTTTTAACGGGTAAACAAACAATTTTTCAGTGCATGAGGCTTGATGAAGAGGTTGTCAGACGTGGTGGAGAATCAGTAAATCCATTGATTTACAAGCAGGAATATTTAAAAAGACTTATGGAGAGAATCAGGCACAGACATGAAAAACTTAAGTTAGGTACAAACTCTGAAGAATATATTGTGAAAGGGTGTGTTGATTTACTTAAGGGACTTAGGAAAGAGGGTATTGCTATATATCTTGCAAGTGGGACAGATGAAGCAGATGTCTTAGATGAAGTGAAATTACTTGGGCTTAGCGAATATTTTGACGGTGGAATCTATGGCGCTGTGGATGGCGTGACAGATTGCTCAAAGGAACTTGTTATTAAAAAAATTATTGCGGAAAACAAAATAGAGCCTGAACAACTTGTTTCGTTTGGAGATGGGTATGTGGAAATAGAACTTGTTAAAAATATTGGAGGCTACACCTTTGGTGTTGCAACGGATGAGGTTCGAAAAAAAGGTATTAATGAGTGGAAAAGAAACAGATTGTTAGCAGCCGGTGCAGATGCAATAATTCCAGACTTTGAAGAAAGCCAAAAAATTATTGATTTTATTAAGTAAGGAGCTGGAAAATGCCATATAAAGAATTTGACAGAAGCAGGCTTGTTTTATTACCTCTGATTCAAAGAGTTCATGACGTTAATATTTCGATCATTAAAAATTTTAATGATAATGTGGAAATGATAGAAAATGAAAAGTTTGACTTGTTGGCAGAGGCAATCATTAAGGCGAAATTGAAAAAAGCAACTACCTTAATGATGTATGGTGCGCATGTTATAAGAACCGGTAACGGGTTATATATGATAGAAATGATGAAAAGAGGACTTATTACTCACTTTGCAACAAATGGTGCTGGTGCTATTCATGATTTCGAATTGGCTATGATAGGTGCAACCTGTGAGAGTGTAGCAAAATATATTTCTGAAGGACAATTTGGATTGTGGGAAGAAACAGGTATATTTAATGAAGCTGTTAACCAAGGTTATGCGTTGGGTTTGGGATTTGGAGAAGCTGTTGGAAAATATATTTGGGAGCATGATTTCCCGTTTAAAGAAAAAAGCGTTTTAGCAATGGGCTATAAACTGGGTGTGCCTTGCACTGTTCATATTGGAATCGGCAACGATATTACAAATGAACTTCCAAATTGTGATGGGGCTGCGATAGGAGCCACTTCTTATAAAGATTTCCTGATATACACTGAAAGCATAACTAATTTAGAAAATGGGATTTTTCTGAACTTTGGATCTGCAGTAGCAGGACCCGAAGTGTATTTAAAGGCACTTGCCATGGCACGAAATGTCGCTAACCAGGAAAACAGAAAAATAACCAACTTTACAACAGCTGTTTTTGATCTAATCCCTATCGAAAGTGAAGATTTCACAGAAATACCACCTAAAACAGACCCCAGATATTATTTCAGACCCTGGAAAACCATTTTGTCCAGGACCGTTGCAGATGGTGGAAAAAGCTATTACATTTCCGGAGACCATGGAATTACAGTACCTAATATAGTGAAGAGGGCAATAGGGTTATATGAAAAAAATGAAAATATCTGATTTCAACGTAGATAACATCATTGACAGACTAAAAAACATAGAGAAAATAACGATTACTGTAGTGGGGGATTATAGCCTGGATAAATATGTTTACAGTGATCCTGCAAGAGATGAACTTTCGGTTGAAACTGGTCTGATTGCTTATCAGATACATGATACTGCCAAGTATGCAGGGATTGGAGGAACAGTCACAAACAATCTTAGAAGCGTAGGGGCAAATGTCATTTGCATTGGACTTGTGGGAAATGATGGAGAAGGATTTGAGATGATCAGAGAACTGAAAAAAACTGGAGCAGACGTGGAAAAAATGATAGTTTCTGACGATATCCAAACGAATACTTACCTTAAGCCAATGCGAGGACAGAACAGGCAAAATTCTGTTGAAATAAATAGGCTTGATTTTAGAAATTTTAAAGCGACATCAAAGAATGCGGAAGATAAAATAATAAAGAACCTAAGAAAAGCTGTTTCTGTTTCACATGGTGTCATTATTACAGATCAATTTATTGATAGAAACCATGGAGTAATTACAGACAAAGTACGAACAGAAATCAGCCGAATTGCGTTAGAATATCCTAATGTATTTTTTTGTGCCGATTCCAGAGGTTTTATTAATGAGTTTAAAAATGTAATCCAGAAGTGTAATGAATTTGAGATAAAAAAAACAGTAAATAACGCAGAAAACAAGGAAACTATAAAAACTAGATTTGTTACTTTGGGAGGAAAAGGAGTAAAAATATATTCTGAAAACGAGACAGTTCTTGTCCCCAGTTTTAAGGCAAAACCTCCTTTGGACTTTTGTGGTGCAGGGGATGCTACTAATGCCGGCATCATGATTGGTCTTACTTTGGGGCTTAAAATTGAAGAATCGGTTTTACTTGGAGCCTGTATGGCTTCTATAACAATTGAGCAAATTGGTATTACGGGAGTTGCCGGTTATGATCAAATTATTAATAAAATTAATGGGAAAAAATAAAATGATGTAAACGATTACTATATTGAAAAATCAAGCATTTTTAGTGTTGACATTGTGTTAGGAATGTGTTAATTTAATGTTGATAGTCTAGCAATAATACTATTGCTAAAATAAAAAACAAACAAAACAGGAGGAGAAAATTATGAAAAAAGTATTGGCTATAGTAATGGCATTGGTCCTGGTACTAGGAATGGTTGCTTGTGGTGGCGGCGGTGCTGCTGAACCGGAAAAAGTTGGAACATTAGGTGTAGTAATGCCTAACGCAACTCATGGTTTTTTAGGTGAAAGTATTGCACATGCAAAAGCAGAAGCAGATGCTATTGCAGCTGAAACAGGACTTACTGTTAAATTCTTAACTTCAGCTGAATCTTCAGAACAAAACAATCAAATTGATCAGCTAATTGCTGATGGTGTTGATTGTATCGTACTTTGGCCACATAATGGTGATGAAGTAAGATCTTCAGCACAGGCAGTAATGGAAGCTGGCATCCCTCTAATTATCTATGATAGATTAATAAATGACTTCGTACCGACTGCTGAGTTAATGGGAGACAATGAAACAATCGGCAAGATGACAGGGGAATACTTTAATAAATTCTTCGCTACTGAATTGGCGGCAGGAAAAGTAAATGTACTTGAATTCAAAGGTGACAACTCAACAGTTCCAGAACAGAGATCAAAAGGATTTGCTTCGACTGCAAGTGCAAATATAAATATTGTACAACAGTTCTCAACCGACTGGCAAAGAGCGAAAGCTATGGAACAGTTAGAAACGTGGTTTGCAAGTTCAAGTGTAGCAGATATTGAAGCTCTTCAGGGAATATTTACTCATGATGATGAAGTTGTTCTTGGCGTTCTAGATGCTATTAATAACTATGATGGACCAGCAACACTGAACATTAAACTGGTATCAGGTGTAGGCGGAAGAGTTGAAAACTTAGACACATTTGCACCTTGGGCAGAAAAAGGCGTTATGCAGGTTACCTATGCATTTTCACCATCAATGGTAAGAGATGCTGTAAAGCTTGGATCAGAAATTGTACTTGATGGAGCAACTCCAACTGGACTGAAATTAATCCCTACAGTTGAAATTGATAATTCAAATGAACAGGAATTCAGAACAAATGATATCTTCGTAACAAGATACAGCATTACAGCAGAGTAATATTATAATTTAGTTAAGCATGGATGTCGATTGTAATACAATCGACATCCATATTACTAATATATTTCACTTTAGATAGGTGGGTATCAACATGTTTTTAGAAATGAAAAATATAACTAAAAAATTTGGACCTGTGGTAGCATTAGATGATGTGAGCTTTTCTGTCGGAGAAGCAGAAATCCATGGTCTTCTTGGAGAAAATGGTGCCGGAAAGTCAACACTAATGAATGTTTTAGCAGGAACCTTTCCACCAACTAGTGGAGAAGTTTTTTTAAATGGCCAGCATTTAACGGGGCTTAATGCCAAAAAATCCTTTGCGCTTGGCATAGGATTTGTACATCAGGAACTGAATTTAATCAATGATTTAAAAATATATGAAAACTTATTTCTTGGAGAAGAAATTACAAATAAATGGGGCACTCTAGATAAACCTTTAATGAGATTAAAAGCAAAAGAAGTAATGAAAAAGATGAATTTGGATATTAGTCCTGATTTACAGGTTGCATATTTAGATACGTCAGTAAAGCAACTTGTGGAAATCGCAAGAGCGCTTCTTTTTGATTGTAAACTCATTATAATGGATGAACCAACTACAGCTTTAACAAACAAAGAAATAGAAAACCTGTTTTCTATTATGAGAAAATTGAAAAATGATGGTGTCTCTATTATATATATATCACATAAAATGCCAGAATTGTTTTCTATTTGTGATAAGTACACCGTCTTAAGAGATGGGAAATTTATACAAAGCGGATATTTTAAAGATATTGACGAGAAAATTGCAACCCAGCTATTGGTTGGACGAAGTTTATTAGAGGCCGAAATTACCAAGGAAGCAGTGACAGGAGAGACCATTCTATCGGTTAAAGATATTACCTGTAAAGGGTATTTCGAGAATATATCTTTCGACTTAAAAGAAGGTGAAATTTTAGCAATCACTGGACTTCATGGAGATGGAAGAGGTGAACTTTCTGAGGCATTGTTTGGTGCAAGAAGACTGGATTGCGGGCAGGTCATCCTGAGGGGAGAAAAACTGAACTTCAGGCATATCAGTAATGTGATAAAAAAGGGAATCGGTATGGTTCCAAGAAGCAGAAAAGAAAGATCTATTATTAAAGATATGAGTATTTTAAACAATATGGCGACAGCATATTTCGTCGGCAAACATAAAAAAGCCTATATAAGCAATAAAGACACTGATAGATTATTTGAAGAAAATCAGAAAAAGGCAGCGATTAGAGTTGGAAGCAGGCATGATCTGATAACATCCTTAAGTGGTGGAAACCAGCAAAAGGTTATTATATCCAGGTGGCTGGAGATTAACTCTGATATTTACATTTTAGATAATCCGACACAGGGAATTGATGTTGGAGCCAAGTTTGAGATGTATAAAATAATAAATGGACTTGCAGAAAATGGGAAAAGTATTATTATGTTTTCTTCTGAATTCCCTGAAATTTACAAAGTGGCGGACAGATGCCTGGTTATGTATAAGGGGAAAATCAATGCAGAATTGGATAGAAGTCAACTGTCTGAAGTCGATGTAATGTATTATGCGACTGGATCAAATATGGAGGGCATAAAAAATGAAATTTAATTTATTCGAAAAACATGTTGAGGAGGAAGCCCCAACAATACAAGGTACCGGATTCAAGGATAAATTCTTCAAGTTTTATCATAATTATACTTTTGTTTTTTCATTCGCTGTTTTAATAATAATTGCGACTTATTTCAACCCGTCTTTTTTGAGCTATGGTAATATTACCCTTCTGTTGCTGCAGTCCACTATTAAAGGAATCATCGCCTGTGGCATGACTCTCGTTATCATTGCTGGAATGATTGACCTTTCTGTCGGTTCAATGGTAGCTCTAGTAGGAGGATTGGGCGTAGTAGTTTTAAATACAACAGGAAGTGCATGGATAATGTTTTTCTTTTGCGTCGCATTTGGAACCTTCCTTGGCGCAATAAACGGGTTGCTGGTAACAAAAGCCAAGATCGCACCATTTATAGTAACACTAGCAACAATGGTTGCCTTCAGATCAATCATCGTACAGTTAGGCCAGGGTGGTCCGTTTAATGTTGACCCTAAGGTTTATGACAGTTTTAGACTTGTGGCGGCAGGCTATTTGTTTAGAAGCGATAATTTCAAAGGGATTCCATATATGGCTATCTGGTTTGTTGCTATTGTTTTAATTATGGCGTTTATCATGTCAAAAACAAAATTTGGCAGATATGTATATGCAGTCGGATCTAATGAACTGGCAGCCAAATTAACCGGAATAAATACTATTTATATTAAAACCATGTGTTTTGTTATTACCGGTCTGCTGGTTGGGGTAGCTGCTTTTTTACTTGCCTCAAGACTTACGTCGATAACAGCTCCAAATGTCGGAATGTCTTACGAGTTGGATGCAATTGCCGCAGTTGCAATTGGTGGAACGGCCATGGCGGGTGGAAGCGGTCTCATTGTTGGCACCTTCATTGGTGCTATTATGTTGCAAATGATAGAAGGAATTTTAATCGCAGCGCAAATACCTGTATTTTTAAATGGTTTAGTAAAAGGTATAATTATTATTGTAGCTGTAGTGTTCCAAAGCAGAAGAGAGAGGAAGGCTTAAGTGAGAAATATTGCGCTGATGACTGGACAATTTTCAGATATCCCTTTTGAAAACCTATGCGAAAAATTGAACGAACTTGGATATAAGGGGGTTGAATTAGCCTGCCTTGGCGATCATTTTAATGTTCGAGAAGCAGCAGAAAATTTGAATTATTGCCAGAAAAAACTTGATATATTAAATAAATACAACCTAGAATGTAAGGTTATATCTGGACATCTAATAGGGCAGTGTGTAGGAGATCTATACGATAAAAGACTTGATAACTTTGCCCCTGAAAAACTTTCTGGAGATGGGGATGCAATTAAAAAATGGGCAATTGAAGAAATGAAATATTTGGCAAAAGCAGCCCATAATATGGGAGTTGAAGTGGTTTCGTTTTTTACGGGTTCTTCAATCTGGAGATACATTTATTCATTTCCGCAAACAACGGAGGCTATTATAGAAGACGGATTTGATGAAATTCTAAAAATATGGTCACCAATTATGGATGAATATGACAAATGGGGAGTTAAACTTGCATTGGAAGTTCATCCTACTGAAATCGCCTTTGATTACTATACAACCGAAAGGCTTTTGAAAAAATTCGATTATAGAGAGACTTTAGGCATTACTTTTGATCCGAGTCATTTATTATGGCAAGGTGTTAATCCTACCATATTCCTTCAAGATTTTGCCGATAGAATATACAATGTACATATGAAAGACGTGAAGATTAACAGAGATGGGAAAGCTGGTATTTTAGGGTCGCACATTGAATTTGGGGATACAAGGCGAGGATGGAATTTTGTTTCTATTGGCCACGGAGATGTAAATTTTGAAGAGATTATTCGTCAGCTTAACAATATGAATTATACTGGAAATATTTCAATTGAGTGGGAAGATAGCGGTATGGACAGGATGTATGGGGCGGCAGAAGCACTTGGATATATTGAAAAACTTGATTTCCCAATATCCAAAATAGCCTTCGATAAAGCCTTGAGCTCATCAACGTAAATATGTAATGAGAATATGAATCCGGTATTGAGGATATTTTGTATGTCTTCAGTACCTTTTTTGTTTAACCTGTAAATAATATTTTAATAAACTTTGAAACATGTTATAATATTAAAGTATATAAAGTTAAAGAAGGTATAATTATGTTAATAATGAAAATCGCTTTTGTTGTTTTATTAAGTATTCCAATTGGATATTTATCATTAGTATTACTTTCCAAGCTAATTGATTCAGCACTAAAAAATAACAGGTAGGAGTAACTTATGAATAGAGGCTTATTTATTACATTTGAAGGCCCTGATGGTTCCGGTAAAAGCACGCAAATTAAAAAACTCAAAATAAAACTGGAAAGCAGAGGCTTTGAAACAGTTCTTACAAGAGAACCTGGGGGAACTGCTATTAGTGAAAATATAAGGGAAATTATTTTAGATGTGAAAAATTCTGAGATGGACAGTCTCACCGAAGCGCTCCTTTATGCGGCAGCCAGATCTCAGCATGTTAATCAAGTTATTCTTCCGGCACTCAAAGCAAGCAAAACAGTGATTTGTGACAGATTTATGGATTCATCAATCGCCTATCAGGGCTATGGCAGAAAACTTGGAGATCAGGTTAGAATCATAAATGAATACGCTGTCAGAGGGATATCCCCTGACATTACTTTTTTACTTTTATTGGAGCCAAGTATAGGAAAAGGCAGAATTAAAAGGGAATACGACAGATTAGAGCTGGAACAAAATAAATTCCATGAAGATGTATATCAGGGGTATATGGAATTAGCAAAATGTAATCCAAAAAGAATTATTATAATTGATGCAACAAAGTCAATTATAGAAATAGAAAAAGAAATCGAACTGCATCTTGAAAAGCTTTTGTTAAAAAAGAGGGAAATTTATGACCTTTAAAAATATAGTTGGAAATGATCAGCTAATTGAGCGGCTTCGTGAAACAATTTGTGGAAAAGGCGTTACACATGCTTATGTTTTCGAAGGTGATTATTATACAGACAAACTTGCTTTTGCAAATTCTTTTGCTAAAGCAATATTATGTGAGACAAATAAGGGAACAGGTTGTGAAACCTGCATATCCTGTATTAAAATTGAACATGGTAATCATGAAGATGTTTATTATGCCGAGGTGACAGATAAAGGGAATACGAAAGATGAAGAAATTAATAAACTTCAAATAAGGCTCTCGAACAAACCATATATTGGTGAAAGGAATATTGCTATCATAAAAGATGCTGACAGCATGACCTTGAAAGCGCAGAACAGGTTGCTAAAAACATTGGAAGAACCTCAACCAGGGACAGTGATCATATTGCTTTCAAACAACGTTCAAAATTTAACACAAACCATATTGTCGAGATGTGTTGTTTTCAGAATTAATCCGGAGAAGTTAAATAGTGAAAAGCAAAAGTTTGAATTCGAAGAAGAGATTGCTCAAATGTTGCTTGAAAATGAGCCGTTTTATAAAATAAAATTAAGAATGAATGGTATTTTAAAAGATAAAGAAGCCAGTATGAAGTTTCTGGATGGAATGGAAAGAGTATATAGAGACTTATTAATATTAAATACAGAAAATAGCAGACTTTACAAAAAAACTGATGTAAATAAAATTGTTAGCCATATAGAAGAAGCGAGAAGAGATCTTCAAATCGGAGTAAATACAGCTTACTCGTTAAAAAATATGATATTAAAAATTGGAGGATAAATGATGGTAAGAGTAGCAGGAATAAGATTTAAAAAGGCCGGCAAGGTATATTACTTTGACCCTGATGAATTGGATATTAAACAAGGGACTAATGTAATTGTTGAAACAGCAAGAGGCTTAGAGTTTGGAAATGTGACAGCTGATATTAAAGAAGTTCCTGAAACACAGATTATCATGCCACTTAAAAAAGTTATTAGAATAGCTGATCAAAAAGACGAGGCACAGCATGAGGAAAATACAAATAAGAAAGCCCGGGCTATTGAGCTTTGTCTTGAAAAGGTAGCCAAGCATAAACTTGAAATGAAACTTATTGATGTTGAATATACCTTTGACAAAAGTAAAATAATATTTTATTTTACTTCAGATGGAAGAGTGGATTTCAGAGATCTGGTAAAAGACCTGGCTAGTGTGTTTAAGATGAGAATTGAACTTAGACAAATAGGCGTTAGAGATGAATCTAAAATGATGGGTGGAATAGGAAGCTGCGGGAAAGGTCTTTGTTGCAATACATGGTTGCCTGACTTTGAACCTGTTTCAATTAAAATGGCAAAGGTTCAAAATCTTTCTCTTAATCCAACAAAAATTTCAGGCGTTTGCGGCAGGTTGATGTGTTGTTTGAAATATGAAAATGATATTTATTTGGATCTTAAAAGAGGAATGCCTGATATTGGCGAAAAAATAAAAACTGTAAATGGCACGGCAGTTGTAATGGATGTGAAAACTCTTGAAAATGTCATAAAATCAAGATTGGTGCTTGAAGAAAAAACAGAAGACAAGCCTGAAAAACTAAGTACTGAATTTTATCTTTATAAAAAAGAGGATATTGAAAGACTTGGTATCAATTCTAAAAAACAAAAAAAAGAAAAGGATATTATAAAGGAAATTGTAGAAGAAGAAGGAGTTTCAATAGCCGAAGTCGAAAAAATCTTAAAGGAGTAACTTTGGAAACAAAATTAGAGAAAGGTGAAAGAATAGATTGTATTAGATTTGGCGACCTCAGGCTTATACAAAAGCCTGAGGATTTTTGCTATGGAGTAGATGCTGTTTTATTAGCACATTTTGCGGCGACAGATGGTGAACAGAAAAATATAAAAAGAGTAAAATCAAAGAGAGCAATGGATTTAGGCACAGGTACCGGAATAGTACCTTTAATACTCAGTCATAAAACAGATATAACGGAAATTTTTGGCCTTGAAATTCAAAAGGAATCTTTTCAGCGAGCTCTTAGAAATATGGAACTAAATGGATTAGAGAAAAGAATAGAGATTTTATATGGAGATGTATCAGATATAGAAAACGTAATAAATAAAGATTTTGTCGGAACGTTTGATATGGTAACGGCTAACCCGCCATACATTTTAAAAAATGGCGCTGTCAAAAATGAAAAAACGGCGAAAATGATTGCAAGACATGAAACGAGCGGACTAATAGATGATTTTATCAAGACAGCTGCATTGCTTCTTAAACCAAAGTGCGACTTTTATATGGTTCACAGACCAAGCAGGCTCATTGATATTTGTGTGTCTTGCAGGGTAAATAAGCTTGAACCAAAGGGAATCCGTTTAGTATCTCCAAGAGAAGGAGAAATCCCAAATATAATGCTGATCCATTGTGTGAAGTATGGGAATCCTGAATTGAAATTCATGAAAAATTTAAATATTTATGAAGGGACATCATATTCCAAAGAAATTAAAGAAATTTACGAAAGATAATTCATTAAAAAATACTTGTATTTTTCCATATTATGGTAGATAATGAACATACATACATTATTGAATATTAAATTGGAGGGAGTACATATATGGAAATCACACTTTCCCTAAAAGATATGGGGATACTTTTAATTGGAATAGGGTTAATTGTACTGCTAATGTATAGTATTGTTTTTGTTAAAAATCTCATCCAGACAATAAAGGTAACTAATAAAATACTGGAAGATTCAAAGGTTATAACTTCAATAGCAGCAGATAGAGCAAAAGAAATTGATTCAATAGTAGGAGATGTTTCTGTATCTGTTGGAAGCATAACGGAATCAATAAAAGGAAATCAAAGCGCTTTAAAGGCACTCTCAACAATTGTTAATACATTTGGAGCCATTAAGAGCTTATTTAATAAGGAAAAGTAATGTTATTTTGAAAGAGAGGTAAAAATATGAAAGCTACAGGAATTGTTAGAAAAGTTGATAAGTTAGGACGTATTGTTTTACCTATTGAATTGAGAAATACTTTGGAAATAGGTATAGGAGATCCAATAGAAATATATGTTGATGGTGACTTTATTCTGCTGAAAAAATATGCACCTCAATGCATTTTCTGCGGAAATGCGAAGGACGTTGAGAGCGTCAGGGGTAGGAATGTCTGCACTAATTGTCTGAAGGAAATTAAAGGACTATAGAACAAAAACCCCGCCTAGGCGGGGTTTTTGTTGTTTTTGGTAAAGATAGTATTAATAACTTGAAAAAAGATGTGATAATAGGTATAATATTTAAGGAAGATAAAGTGTTTTATACACGTTAATATATGTTTGGAGGTAACTGTGGCAAAATATCTGGTACAAAAAAGCAAACCACTAAATGGTGAGGTAATAATAAGCGGTTCAAAAAATGCAATACTGCCAATAATGGCAGCTGCAATTTTAACCAGGGGAAAGTGTGAATTATTTGAAGTCCCTGCATTAAGAGATGTTGATGTAATGGCTAAATTACTTAGATGCGTAGGTTCAACGGTTGTTGAGGATTATGAAAACAGCAGACTTGAAATATTAACAGAAGAAATACTTGCAGAGGAAGCACCATATGAACTAGTTAAGAAAATGAGAGCATCAATCTTGATAATGGGAGCCCTTCTTGCCAGAACAGGAAAAGCCAGGGTAGCACTTCCCGGGGGCTGTGCCATCGGTGCAAGACCTATTGATTTGCATCTAAAAGGATTTCAGGCAATGGGAGCTACAATAACAGAAGGACACGGATATGTTGAGGCAAGAGCAGAAAGACTTGTAGGAGCTAATATATATTTGGATTTCCCCAGCGTGGGAGCAACTGAAAATATTATTATGGCAGCGTCCTTGGCTCAAGGTATTACAATCCTTGAAAACGTAGCAGAAGAACCGGAAATTGTTGATTTGGCTAATTTCTTGAATAAGATGGGGGCTAAAATAAAAGGTGCCGGTACTGATACAATTAAAATAGAGGGTGTAAAAGAATTATTCGGAACAAAACACGCGGTTATTCCTGACCGAATTGAAACTGGAACGTTTATGGTGGCGGCAGCAATTACTAGGGGAACTGTTTTAATAAAAAATGCTATGCCTGATCATGTAAAGCCAATTATCGCAAAACTTAGAGAATGTGGTGTCGTGGTGGAATACAACGATGAGAGTATTTTAATAAAAGCAGATATTAATCCTCTTGTTTCCACTGATGTAAAAACTCTTCCATATCCTGGATTTCCAACAGATATGCAATCACAGTTCATGTCTTTGCTTGCCACGGTCAAAGGGTCAAGTACGGTAAATGAAACAGTCTTTGAAAATCGCTATATGCATATTGGGGAATTGAACCGAATGGGTGCCAATATAAAAATTGAGGGCAGAAGTGCTGTTATACAGGGTGAAAAGACGCTTCAGGGAGCACAGGTTATTGCTACTGATTTAAGGGCTGGAGCTGCATTGGTTCTGGCTGGTTTCATGGCAGAAGGGGTAACAGAAATTTCAGAGATTTACCACATTGAAAGAGGATATGAAAAATTCCTGGTTAAATTTAGAAAATTAGGTGCAACAATTATTAGAATTGAAGACTAATACTAAACTATCCCACCTGTTCTGGGATAGTTTTTAAAAATATTCCAATATAAAAAGGCGGATGTAATAATGGAAGAAAAATATTTAAAACTCCTTGCAAAGGAATACCCAAATATAAAAAGTGCTGCTGCTGAAATTATTAATCTCAGTGCAATATTAAGTTTGCCAAAGGGAACGGAGTTCTTTTTCAGTGATTTACATGGAGAACATGAAGCCTTTATACATATGCTTAAAAGTGCATCAGGTGTAATAAGATCAAGAATTGATGACATATTCGGCAAATCACTTTCTGTAAAGGATAGAGACAGCCTGGCAGCATTAATTTATAGCTCTGAAGAGGAAATTAAAAATATAAAGGCTGGGAATGAAGATTATGATGAATGGTGTAAAGTTTCAATTTATAGACTTATTGAAGTCTGCAAGTCAGTTTCGACTAAATATACCAGATCAAAAGTCCGTAAAAGACTACCTGTAAATTCCGGATATATAATGGATGAGCTGCTTCATGCTGAGGACGAAGCTAATAAAGAACATTATTATTCGGAAATAATCAATTCAATTATTGCATGCCAGATGGGAGAGACGTTTATCAATCAGATAGCAAAAACAATTGGAAGACTAACGGTAGACAGACTTCATATAATAGGTGACATCTTCGATAGAGGGCCTCATCCTGATTATATTATGAATTTCCTGATGGATTTTCATGATGTTGATTTCCAATGGGGAAATCATGATATCCTTTGGATGGGGGCTGCAACCGGCAACTGGGCATGTATAACAAATGTCATAAGACAAAACATAAGTTACAACAATTTTGATATGCTTGAGGTCGGCTATGGTATTAATTTAAGACCGCTTGCCATGTTTGCCAATGATGTATATAAAGATGACCCCTGCAGTTTATTTGCTCCTCATATGCTGGATGAAAATAAATTTGACACTGTAGATGAGTCATTGACAGCGAAAATGCATAAGGCAATTTTAATCATACAGCTAAAAGTTGAGGGAGCCCGTATTATGGCTCATCCTGAATATAAAATGGAAGATCGCCTGCTACTGGACAAAATAGATTTTGAAAATGGCACAATAAAAATCAATCAAACGGAATATAAAATGAAGGATATGAATTTCCCTACCATTGACTCTGAAAACCCATATGAACTTTCAAAAGCAGAAGAGAATTTATTGAATACAATTGAAGCCTCCTTTCTTCACAGTGAATCACTTCAACGACAAATAAAATTCCTTTTCAGCCATGGAGCAATGTATATGTGTATTAATGGGAATCTGCTATACCATGGTTGTATTCCAATGACAAATGACGGTGAATTTGAAAATTGCACGATTAACGGAACGACCTGCAAAGGTAAAAAACTGCTTGATTACATAGATCAACAAGTCAGAAATGCTTATTTTAATCCGTCAAAATCTGAGGAAACTGGACGATCAGGAGATATTATGTGGTATTTGTGGCTTGGGAATAAATCACCTCTTTTTGGAAAAGATAAGATGGCAACATTCGAGAGATTTTTTATTGAAGAAGAAAGCACACATAGAGAAAAATCTGATCCATATTATGAATTGAATAATAAGAAAGAAATATGCGAAAAAATATTAAAAGAGTTCAACCTTGATATAACGTCATCCCATATATTAAATGGACATGTTCCTGTAAAAATAAAAGATGGAGAAAGCCCAATCAAGGGCGAGGGCTTATTGTATATTATCGATGGTGGAATGTCTAAGGCATACCAGAAAACAACAGGAATAGCAGGATATACCTTTATCTCAAGTTCAAGATATATGGCATTGACAGAACATTTCCCTTATATGCCTGCATATGAAAACAGGGAGGAAAAATATACAGCTCCTAAAATTAAAATTGTTGAAACTTTTAAAAAAAGAATAAATGTTAGTGATACAGATATTGGTCATACCATTCAGGAAGATGTTAAAGAGCTTCAAAATCTCGTCAATGCTTATAAAATAGGGGTTATAAAAGAAATAATTCAGTAGCTTATTGTAGTAATATGAAAGGAAATTATGATGAAGAAAATATATGAATTTGAAACAGCCTGCGTTCACGGTGCTTATAAAGCAGAAAGCGGAGAGCCGCAGCAATTACCAATTATTCAGAATACAACATACAGATATTATAATGCAAAAGATGTAGCAGACCTTTTCGATTTGGAAAGCGCCGGATATTTTTATTCGAGGCTTGGAAATCCTACGGTGAATGCACTTGAAGAAAAAATGGCTCTTCTAGAAGGAGGCACAGCAGGTTTGGCAGCTTCATCAGGACAAAGTGCCACTTTAATGACGATGCTGAATATCTGTAAGGCAGGGGATCATGTTATTTCATCTATCAGTGTTTATGGAGGTACCTTTAATTTGTTAGGTGTTACTCTCCAAAAGATGGGAATTGAAGTTACTTTTATTGATCAGGATATATCATTAGATGAAATACTAAGTTTTAATAAGCCAAATACAAAAGTTTTATTTGCAGAAACACTTTCAAATCCATCCCTGAATGTTCTGGATTTTGAAAAGTTTTCTAATGCTGCAAAAAAAATGGGAGTACCATTAATTATTGATAACACTCTCGCTACCCCGGCTTTATGCAGACCAATCGAATATGGCGCTGATATTGTCATCCAATCTACTACAAAATATGCGGATGGTCATGGAAGCAGCCTAGGAGGTATGGTCGTAGAGGCTGGAACATTTGACTGGTCAATCGACGGGAAATTCCCAGAGATGACTGAACCAGATCCCAGCTATCACGGATTGAAATTTTATGAAAAATTTGGGAGTATTGCTTTTGCACTCAAGTTAAGAGCTCAAATGCTTAGAGACATGGGATGCACAATGGCACCTATGAATGCTTATTTAACGCATCAAGGGCTTCAAACTCTACATTTGAGAATGGAAAGGCATAGTGAGAATGCACTTGCTCTTGCTAATTTCCTACAGGGGAATGAAAATGTTGAATGGGTAATATATCCTGGTCTTGAAAAAGACAAGAATTATAAACTGTCAAAAAAATATTTACCAAATGGTGCCAGCGGCGTTTTAACATTTGGGGTGAAGGGTGGAAAAACTGCCGGTGAGAAGTTCCTTGAGAAACTTGAACTTGCAAGTATTGTTGTACATGTTGGCGATATTCGCACCAGCGTTCTTCATCCGGCAAGCACAACACACAGACAACTATCAGAATCGGAACAATTGAAAGCTGGAATAAAACCAGAATTAATAAGAGTTTCGGTTGGTCTTGAATCAATTAAGGATATAATTGCTGATTTTGAAAATGCATTGAAATAAAATAGAAATGGAGAAATAGGATGCCGATTATAATACCTAATGAATTGCCTGCATTTGATACATTGCAGGGAGAAAATATTTTTGCTATGAGTAAAGCAAGAGCAGTTGCTCAGGATATAAGACCTCTTAAAATCCTGGTGGTTAATTTAATGCCGACTAAGATTTCAACAGAAACACAACTAGCCAGAGTGCTTGCAAATTCTCCGCTTCAGGTAGAATTAACTTTTTTATGTATGGATACACATGAATCGAAAAACACGGATAAATCTCATCTGGATGAATTCTACAGAACTTTTGATGAAGTGAAAAACCAGCGTTTTGATGGAATGATTTTAACGGGAGCACCTATCGAAACGTTACCTTTTGAAGAGGTTGACTACTGGAAAGAGCTTTGCAAAATAATGGAATTTTCTAAGACAAATGTATACAGCAGTGTTCATATCTGCTGGGGAGCTCAGGCTGCCCTTTATTATCATTATGGAATTAATAAATATCATGTTGATAAGAAAATTTTCGGTGTTTTCGAGCATAAGGTGGTCAGACCTTATAATCCTCTCGTCAGGGGTTTTGATGAGGTTTTTTATGCACCTCACTCCAGATATACGACAATTAAGAAAAATGAAATACTTGCGGAACCGGCTTTAAGAATACTTGCGGAATCAGAAGAGGTAGGTATACATATTATGGCAACCGAAAATGGCAGACAAATATTTATTATGGGTCATCAGGAATATGATAAGGAGACTTTGGCCTCGGAGTATTTTAGAGACATTAATAAAGGGACAGATATTAATATTCCATGTAATTATTTTAAAGACGATGATCCGGAAAAGGAAATTCTTTTCAGATGGAGAAGCCATGCGAGTTTGCTTTTCTGCAATTGGCTAAATTATTATGTTTATCAGGAAACCCCATTTGATTTGGATTCTTTATAAATCAAACATGTAAAATACTGTTTTAAAACAAAAACTGAATAGCATTATCAAGACGCTGACAATTGTTTAAATTTTAACATTCAGCGCCTTTTTTAATGCGCTTAAAAGTGTATTGTATACATCTGTTTTTCGTCTTGCTATATATCCTGTAATGTGGTTAAATCAATTTTATTGTATTAACAATAAATAATAAAGTAACAGGAAATTATAATTCCGGAAAAGAGTGGGAAGGGTATGTTTTCATTTAAAAAATCGCTAAAGAGTATTCATTTAGAACATAATAAAAGCACAATGGATTTGTGTACAGAAATGATGCCAATTCCAGAGAAAGTTTTTATTTCTGTTGTTCAGCACATTGGTGCACCGTGTCAACCATTGGTAGAAATAGGAGATTTGGTAAAAGTAGGGCAGCTGATTGCTGATTCTAAAGCTTTTATTAGTGCACCTATACATTCAAGTGTTTCTGGTAAAGTCGTTAAAATTGAAGACATTATGTCCTCATTAGGGACTAAAGATAAAACGATAGTCATTGAGACTGATAAAAAACAAGAATTATGGGAGGGCATAGAGCCACCCCTGATTAACAGTAAAGATGATTTTATTAAAGCAATTCGAGATTCCGGACTTGTTGGACTTGGAGGTGCTGCTTTCCCTACGCACGTGAAATATAATCCGAAAAATCTTGATGAAGTGGACACCCTTATAGTAAATGGAGCTGAATGTGAACCATATATTACATCTGATTACAGAACGATGATGGAAGATACTGAAAACATTGTGTATGGGATCAGGATTATTATGAAATATTTAGATTTGAAAAAATGTTATATTGGGATAGAAAAAAACAAACCACTTGCAATTAAGAAACTGAAATATGCAACTAAGAATATGACAGGGGTAACTGTCGTAACTCTTCAACCAAGCTATCCTCAGGGAGCAGAAAGAGTTTTGATTTATGAAACAACTGGGAAAAATTTACCACCTGGGAAACTACCTGCAGATATAGGAATGATTGTTTCGAATATTTCAACAGTTGGATTTGTATCAGAATACTATAAAACCGGTTTGCCTTTGATTTCAAAAAGAATAACAGTGGACGGCAATGCTGTTCTTTTTCCTAAAAATTTAAGGGTCCCAATTGGTTCCAGAATATGCGACATTATAGATTTTTGCGGCGGCTATACAAAACCTCCAAAGAAAATTATCATGGGAGGACCTATGATGGGTCGTGCAATATATAATCACAAAAAGGCGTTAATTAAAAACAATAATGCGATTTTGGTTTTTGATGAAGAAATGTCAAAGACACCAGAAGAAACAGAATGCATAAACTGTGGGAGATGTTACGCAAATTGTCCTCTGAATCTAATGCCAACAGCGATTGCAAAAGAATTCAGCAGAAATAACATTGAAGGATTAAAAAAATTAAATGTTTCAATTTGCATGGAATGCGGTTGTTGTACTTATGTCTGTCCTGCAAAAAAACAGTTAAGTATGATTAACCGGTTATCCAAAAAACTTATTCAGGAGGAGGCAAAAAAATAATGGGATTATTTAAGGATTTATATATAAATGACAGTTTGATTGTTGCCTCTTCTCCGCATAGGGTAAGTGACGTGACAACATCTAAAATAATGAGAGACGTGATTATCGGGCTTTCTCCTGCATTAATAATGTCTACTTTTAACTTTGGGTTTCAGGTACTGGCAATGGCAAGTGTTTGTATTGCTGCATGTATTGCGTTTGAAGCCGGATTTCAATATATTACAAAAAGAACTCATACAACTAATGATTTAAGTGCGGTTGTAACCGGATTGATATTGGCCTTTAATTTACCTCCGACATTACCTTACTGGATGGCTATTACAGGATGTTTTGTCGCCATTGTCATTGTTAAACAAATTTTTGGTGGAATAGGCCAGAACTTTGCAAATCCGGCAGCAACAGCGAGAATAGTTTTATTACTTTCCTTCACTAATTCTATGACGACATGGGCAAAACCATCAATTCCTTTGTTTGGTGTGCCTGCAATAGATGCCGTTACCAGCGCAACTCCTTTAATGCTTTTTTCAAATGGCCAGCTGACGGAATTGCCGGCAAAAATAGATTTACTGTTGGGATTTACAGGCGGATCACTTGGAGAGACCAGCGGGATAGCTTTTCTTATTGGTGGAACTTATCTCATCATCAGAAAAATAATATTACCGGCAATCCCTATGGCATTTCTTGGAACGATGATTGTTTTTTCACTTTTAATTGGTATCGATCCAGCTTTTCAAATATTCGCTGGGGGAGCAATGCTGGGTGCCTTTTTTATGGCAACAGACTATGCAACAACTCCAATCACAACAAAGGGTAAAATTGTATTCGGCATTGGCTGTGGTTTAATCACAATGCTGATTAGGGTATATGGCTCATTACCCGAAGGAGTATCCTTTGCCATACTCTTTATGAATATATTAACGCCTCATATTGACAATTTTTTCCAGGGAAGATTATATGGAAGGAGTTCAAAATGAATCGTTCAAAAGACAAATATGCATTCATAAAAGAATATGTAATGCCAACAATCGTTTTAGTTTTAATTTGTTTTGTGGTAACTTTTTCTTTAGTCACGACTTATAAAGTAACCGCTCCAATTATTAAAGCTACAGCTGAAAAGTCGGCGGAGTCAGCAAGAGACCGGGTTTTATCAGGGAGTGGAGGATTTAAATTAATCGCATCCATTGAACAGGCTTCAGCGGGTCCAAATGAAGACAACCAAACGGGAGACAAGCAGGAAAATATAAAAATTGGAAGCAACATCATTGATATATACAAATCCAACAATGGAGTAGGGTATGTGATTACCTCTGCAGATCAGGGTTATGGAGGAGAAATAAAAGTGATAACCGGTTTTTCCAAGAATGGATTAATTCAAAATGTAATGCTTTTGGAACAAAAGGAAACTCCGGGACTTGGTACGAAAGCCTCAAAAAAAGATTTTACTGACAAGTTCATAGGACTGGATAATGTTGAAAGTGTTGATACCATTTCCGGGGCAACGATATCTTCAAGTGCAGTTAAAAGAGCCGTTGCAGCAGCGCTTGACCAAATGAGGAGTATAAAGGAAGGGGGACTATAAATGAACCAGCTGGATACAAAAAGAAAAGATAAAATAGCATTGAAATCCATATTTATGAATGGAATAATAAAGGAAAATCCTGTTTTAGTTCTTCTGTTGGGAACTTGCCCAACTTTAGCAGTAACCACTTCGGCTGTAAATGGTTTAGGTATGGGTATATCCACCATGATTGTTCTTATTTTCTCAAACGTTTTTATATCAATATTTAAGAATATTATCCCATCGAGAGTAAGAATTCCTGCTTATATTGTAATCATTGCAGGTTTTGTAACAGTTGTGGGATTTGTTGTTAAGGCATATGCACCAGGAATAGACAAAGCTTTAGGTATTTTCTTACCATTGATCGTAGTAAATTGTATCATTTTGGGAAGAGCAGAGATGTTTGCCAGCAGGAAGAGTGTATTAGAGTCAACTTTCGACGGGGCAGGCATGGGGATAGGGTTTACTCTTGCTTTACTACTGATTGGAACGACCAGAGAATTGTTGGGAAGTGGTATGATCTTTGGGATTTCAATAACATCATCTTTAATAGAACCAATGGGTAT
Source organism: Peptostreptococcaceae bacterium (assembly GCA_016650115.1). GTDB lineage: Bacteria > Bacillota > Clostridia > Peptostreptococcales > Anaerovoracaceae > JAENWH01. The sequence continues at coordinate 25,581 of JAENWI010000001.1, forward strand.
TTTCCTAATGCCGCCAGGAGGCTTTTTCGTTTTCGGCTGTATGATCGCATTGGTGAATAAAATAATGAAAACTAAAAAAATCACCCCAAAACAAGAGATGGGATGTGCTGGATGCCCATCATCGGCCTCATGCAATTTATCGACCGTTCAGGAAGACTTGGAAAAAAATAAATCAGAAGGAGATAAATAATCATCATGAAAGAAATATTAATTATTTTAATGAGTGTAATTATAGTAGATAACTTTGTACTATCTAAGTTTCTTGGAATCTGCCCTTTTTTGGGAGTATCAAAAAAACTCAATGCGGCAGTTGGTATGAGCCTGGCAGTTACATTTGTTATGATTATTGCAACGGCGGTAACATATCCAATATATAAATTCCTCTTGGTGCAATATAATTTAGAATATCTGCAGACAATCGTATTTATTCTGGTAATTGCTTCACTTGTTCAACTTGTAGAAATTATATTGAAAAAATATGTACCTATCCTGCAACGCTCTTTAGGGATCTATTTACCTTTGATAACAACAAATTGCGCGGTTCTTGGCGTAACACTGCTAAATATAAAAGATGAGTACACCTATATTCAGTCCTTGGTGAATTCATTGGGGGCAGGGCTTGGATTTCTGCTTGCCATGGTTCTGTTTTCCGGAATCAGGCAAAGGATTGAACATAATAATATCCCTTTAAGTTTTAAGGGGGTTCCTTCTATACTTATTGCCGCATCAATCGTCGCTCTTTCTTTTATGGGTTTTGGCGGCGTTATTGAAGGTTTGTTTATTTAAAATATAAAATAATAAATCAAGGAGAATTAAATTATGATTGATAATATTATCCCTATCGCAATAGTTGTAGGAATTGGATTGCTGGCAGGCATCATTTTAACTATTGCCTCTAAATTAATGGCTGTGGAAGTAAATGAAGCGGTTAATAAAGTACATGAAGCGCTTCCAGGTGTAAACTGTGGTGCGTGTGGTTTTAGTGGCTGCGAAGATTACGCAAAAAATATTATTGATGATAAAACAGTAAAAACGAATCTATGCACACCAGGCGGCAGCGAGGTAGCCATGAAGATAAGTAATATTCTTGGAATTGATTTTCAGGCGGTCATTGGAATGCAGGCTATTGTCAAGTGTTCCGGAACACTTGGAAACACCTCTTATGTGATGGAATATGAAGGATTGCAGTCATGTGCTGCAAATAAGCTTTTTTATCGAGGAAGGGGAGCTTGTCACAATGCCTGTCTGGGGTATGGAGACTGTACAGATGTTTGCGAATTTGATGCAATAAAAGTAGTTGATAATGTAGCGCACGTGGATAAATCAAAATGTGTCGGATGTGGAGTGTGTGTTGCCAAATGCCCACAACATATTATTAAAATAATTCCCGCCAGTCAAAAACTTTATGTAAGATGCAGCTCCACTGATTCAGGTGGAATCACAAAAAAAGCATGCAAAGCAGGATGTATAGCGTGTAAAATATGTGAAAAAGCATGCCCTGTTGGAGCTATAATGGTTAAAAACAATTATGCGAGATTTGATCTTGAAAAATGCATAGGTTGTCAAAAATGTATGGAAGTATGTCCTGTTGGAGTTATTCATCTTGTTTGATTTTTATTGCACCAACCGTTAATAATCCGACAGAAACTACTTTAACCAATGATTTTATGCCGCCAGTTGTTTTATGGAGATTTCTCTGTTTTACACCCCTTACAACTTCGCCGCCGCTCTTTGCAACAAGCTTAACGTTACCGACGAAGTTATTAACCACCTTATGGCCGGTGTCTTTAAGATCGGTTACCCCTTCATTCATTAAGTGCTGATCATGTTGTATTTTACCTGCCACTAAAGCTGTTGTACCGCTTGCAAGATTCCCTGCTATAGTACCTGTTAAAATGGTAGAGTCAACAACACTTTCACCAATATCATCAATAATTTTAATTTTAGCAACTTTTCCGATAACAGAAAGAGTACCTCCAACAAGACCTCCAACAACTGCTCCAGTCAATATTCCTGTCTTTTTTATTAAATCCATCATAAACCTCCAGCTAAAAGTATTTGCTCTATAATATCATACTTTTAGCTTTGACAAAAGCAATGAATTTGTTGTATAATAAAAACCGTACAGTTCAATAGGCGCCCATAGCTCAGCTGGATAGAGTAGCACACTACGAATGTGAAGGTCGGGGGTTCGAGTCCCTCTGGGCGCACCATAAAAACAAAAGACATCATTGATGATGTCTTTTGTTTTATTTGGTTATCAAAAGGGAAAATACTCCAAAAGATAACAGATGAATTATTATTTAGTAAATGTTTCCAGATCCAGTTCCATTATATAACGATCGTGCCCTTTGCCGTATTCATCTTTTCGGTGCTCCACAATTTCAAAGCCGAGTTTTTCTTTGTACAATTTTATTGCAGGAGGGTTATTAACATCAACTGTAAGTGTTACACTTTTGAATCCTTGCTCAACTAGATTTCTGCAGATAGTCACTAAAAAATGATATCCCAAACCTTGGCCTTGAAATTCCTCTATGATGGCATAATCAAATAAATATGCGGTATTAGGATTTTCCCATTCTCTCATCAATATGGCAAATCCAATCAGACGTTGTCTGTTTTCCTCTTTAAGAACGAACACGTTTCCATGTCGTATTTGTGGTACGAGACCCCACTCATCCATTCCTAATTCACCAAATATATCCTGGCCAAAGTTAACCATTCTATTTAGCAATTTCAAATTATAATCCTGTACCTGGTATACTTTCAGATTTCCCACATCACTATCTAAATTATCAATTACACGTCGTGGAAGTCTTCCAATTTCTTCTAACATGTTCAAATCACCATCCTTTTTCTATAAATTCTGATTTTCAAGTATTACTAGTACATTATACAAAAGATTCGAATATGTCAAGAAAGTTTTTGTTTTATAGCATATATTGATACCATATATATATTTAAACACAAATGATTATCCTGTATATTGTGATTTGCATAAAATCAGTTTTTGCAAATAATTATTTGTTTGGAAAGTTCTAAAAATTATAATAATATTGCTTGACTTCATCAAATTTAAATAATAAAATATACTTAATAATTCCATTTTTTGTAAGAATGAGGGGGAAAATGTTAATTTTATTGTTGGGCTGCTTAAGTTTTTTGATTTTTATTATATACGATATTAATCAAATAAAGGGGAACCTTCTTTGGATTAAGCCGTTTTTCTCCATAGGTTGTCTTGTTCTTTGCGGCGTTACTGGTGTGATGATTCTGAAACCGTTTGAAAGCGATATATCAGTTTATCCGTTTGTTTTAATCACGTTTATATTTTTAGCTATTATCAGCTTCTTACTCTTAATTTATACATTATTTTTTGCTATTCCTTTTTATGAAGCATACGTTGCTGATACAAAGCAAAATTTGTGTACCGTAGGAGTTTATTCTCTTTGCAGACATCCGGGTGTTTTGTTTTTTGGGTTTTTCTATCTGTTTTTAGGCATAGGACTTGGTAAACCCTTTGTGTTGCTGGCAGGTATAGTGTTTACACTAATGAATATTATATATGTTTTTTTACAGGATAAATATTTTTTCCCAAGAGCATTCAAAAACTATGATCATTACCAGCAGGATACAAATTTTCTTTTACCATCAAGACGCAGTATAAAAAGATGTTTTAAACATTATATCTAAATCATATTCTTAACAATCATTGAAGGTGAGGTGTTCGAAAGTTGAATTACAGTCAGAAACTTAACAAAAATCAGCATAGGGAAATTTGGTATGAATACTGTAATTTTTTAGATCTCTCTATTGATGAATATATGACAATACAAAACAGGCTTATGGATGAGCAGATGCAGTTATGGCTTCCAAGCGGGATTGGTCAGAAGTTTGTTAAAGGTAAGAGCATTAATTCAATAGAAGATTTTCGAAAACAGGTTCCATTAACCACTTATATTGATTATGCTGATATACTAATTGGTAAAAGGAATGATATGCTGCCTGTAGAACCTGTTATATGGCTACAGACCACTTGGGAAGGCGGAAAACATCCTTTAAAAGTTGCCCCATACACTGCCGGGATGCTTGATATATTTAAAAACAATTTAATGACAATATCTACTTTAGCATCCAGTAACCAATATAAAAAAACAAAACTGCAAAATGGAGACAAGGTGCTTTTTGGACTTGCTCCGCTTCCTTATGTAACGGGATTGTTTCCATTAGTTTTCGAAGAAGAAATAGATTTTGAATTTCTTCCGCCGATTAAAGATGCCCTGAATATGTCATTCGGTGAGCGTAATAAAATAGGTTTCTCTATGGGAATGGAACAGGGAATTGATGTCTTCTTTGGCATGAGTAGTGTAATTCATTACATAACTGAAAATTTTTCAAATATGCTTAAAAACGGTTCTTCCAGTCATTTATTTTCAAAAATATTAAAAATGTCACCTGTAATGATAGTCCGTTTTATAAAGGCAAAGTATGTTTGCAAAAAAGAAGGCCGGGCGATTAAACCTTCTGATTTATTCAAACTAAAAGCGCTTGTATGCGCTGGAACTGACACTGCCTCATACAAAGAATCTTTAAAAGAAGCCTGGGGAGTTGATCCATTGGAAGCTTTTGCAGGAACAGAGGTTTCACTTTTAGGCACTGAAACCTTATTAAGAAATGGTATGGTTTTCTTTCCTGACAATTGTTTTTATGAATTTATTCCTGAAGAGGATGTATATAAAAATATGGATAATCCATCCTATGTTCCTCGCACGTTCCTGATGAACGAACTGATGACAGGACATAATTATGAATTGGTGGTAACCGTTTTTAAAGGCGGTGCTTTTTCCAGATATAGAGTGGGGGACATGTTCAGATGTGTCAGCACAACAGGTGATCATACTACCAGTCTTCCAAAACTGACTTCTCTGGATAGAGTTTCAGAGGTTATAGATATTGCAGGTTTTACGCGTATTACTGAAAATTCAATCAGCGATATAATAAGACTTTCGGGAATATCTATAAAGCATTGGATTGCAAAAAAAGAATATGACTGTAAAAGAAGGCCGTTTCTACATCTTTATATAGAGATGGATCCCAATAATCTTCATTTAATAGCAGTCAATAAGCAGCTCATTAAAGAGCATTTGGAAGCTTACTTTAAATACTTTGATGCAGATTATAATGATTTGAAAA
>JAENWI010000225.1 GCA_016650115.1 Peptostreptococcaceae bacterium
GCCAGTCATAAAAAGTTAAAGCTCCTAAGCGTTTCAAAAACACTATTAACAGAAAGGAGAAGGCAAGAAAGTATTGTCCGTCAAGGGCAATTCCTCCCCGCCTAAATTGCCTTTGGCAACTATAAACGGGGTATCCTTGCCAAGAATTTGATGAATGAAATTTCATCGGGCATCGCCCAGGCATTGAATTTAATACTGATAGGAGATACAGAAATATTTGAGATAATAGGCCTATCTCTTTATGTTTCTTTTTCCTCCGTATTTATTTCCACCTGCATGGGTATGCCTCTTGGGATTCTTCTTGGAACCCATAATTTCAGAGGGAAAGGTATTATAATAAGAATAACCTATACATTCATGAGTCTACCGCCAGTTATTGCAGGATTGACAGTCTTTTTGATTTTAATGAGAAGAGGGCCTCTTGGCAGTTTCCAGTTAAATTATACGCCCACGGCAATGATTATAGCCCAAATCTGCCTTGTAACCCCAATCGTAATGGGGTTTACATACAATCTAGTGAAAGAAAAAGCGCCAATTGTAAACAGACTGGGGATTACTCTGGGAGCAAGCCGATTTGAAGCGATGAAACTGTTGATTTTTGAGATGAGAATAGGACTGACGGCAGCAGTTGTCAGCGGATTTGGCAGGGCTATTTCTGAAGTAGGTGCAGTAATGATTGTAGGGGGAAACATCAAAGGTAAAACAAGAGTTATGACCACCTATATTACTGAGTTGAAAACCATGGGTGATTACAGTAGGGCAATTGCAGTTGGTATTGTTTTGTTGATTATTGCTTTTATCATAAATGCAATTCTATACAACTTCCAGGAAAGGGAGGGCAAATAGATGAAGCTGAAAATTGAAAATTTAACGAAAGAATATAGCGGGAAAAAAGTTTTAGATATAGAAAATCTGGTAATCGAACAGGGGACTATCACGGCGATTATTGGGGCAAATGGAGCGGGGAAAACTACCCTCCTAAATATTATTGGGAATCTGGATTCACAAACGACGGGTAAGGTGAGTTATATGGATCATGATCTGATAAAAACAAATCCTAGGGCAGCGATGACCCTGGTTTTCCAAAATCCTTATCTTATAAGTACAACGGTGGAAAAGAATATTTCATATCCTTTAAAATTAAGGGGATGGAGCAGTTTTGATATAGAAGAAAGAATCAGTCAGTTAACGAGAGAATTAGGACTGGAAAAATTAAGGAAAAGAAAAACTTGGAAACTGTCAGGTGGAGAAGTCCAAAAAGTCGCCCTTGCTAGAGCCTTGTCCTTCAGGCCGGGTTTGCTGCTTCTCGATGAACCAACTGCAAATATTGATCCCGCGACAACTGGAGAAATAGAGAGAATGCTGGCTAAAATCAACAAAGAAGAAGGCACCAGTATAATAATTGTTACACATAATTTGCCTCAGGCAAAGAGGGTGTGTAATAAACTGATTTTCTTGAACAAAGGAAAATTGATTGAAGAAGGAAATAGTGGAGAGATATTGAAAAATCCTGTTAATAGTTTAACTCGCCGATTTATTGAGGGAGAGCTACTGGTATAAGTAACCGGGTGTGAATAATTAGCTTTGAATACCTAACATGATTAATTAATTATTTAAGAATAAAGAAATGGAGATGGATATGAAGATGAATCTTCTTAAAGTAGATACACTGGATCAAGTCAGGGAAAAACTGGATCAGCATTTCAAGAATATGGATCGAATGGAGGAAGAGGTTCCTTTGTTTGAGGCACTTGGCAGGTATTTGGCAGAGGATATACGCTCAGAGACAGATATTCCTGAGTTTGCAAGGTCAGTCGTTGACGGGTATGCGGTGGCAGCAAAGGATACTTTTGGAGTTTCCGATACTGCCCCTGTTTTTCTGGAACTGATTGGTGAAGTGAAAATGGGTAAGGCTCCCGAGCAAAAGGTTTCAAGTGGGAAAGCAGTGTATGTTCCTACAGGAGGTATGCTTCCACAAGGTTCCGATGCCATGGTAATGATTGAATACGTGGAAAAACTGGACGAGAAGAACATTGCTGTCTATAAAGCATCAGCACCTAATTCCGGGTTGATGAATCAAGGTGATGATTTTAAGGCTGGACAGCTGATCTATAAAAAGGGACATAGAATTACGACGAAGGATATTGGAATGCTGGCAGCTATGGGTAAGGCTTTTATCAACGTGTTCGTGAAACCCTCGGTTGCCATTATCTCGACTGGTGATGAAGTCATCAGTATTATGGAAGACCCCGGGCCTGGACAGGTTCGTGATGTGAACGCTTATGCCCTGGCAGCCCTTGTGAATAATATGGGTGCGAAGGTTGGACTGGTGGCCTTAATAAAGGATTCTGAAGAAAAATTAAAACAAGCTGTTTCAGAGGCGTTAAATAGAAATAATATCGTGCTTCTCTCGGGAGGAAGCTCTGCCGGGGAAAAAGATTTTACAGCTAAGGTAATTGATGGATTGGGTAAACCGGGAGTAATTACTCATGGAATCGCAATGAAACCAGGTAAACCGACAGTAGTTGGTGTGATAAAAAATGAAAACTGCTGCTGTCATGACAATGTGAACTTAGTTATAGGACTTCCGGGGCATCCGATGGCTGCGATTATTTCATATAAGGCGGTTGTTGAACCATTTATAAAAAAATATTTTTTTGCTAATGAAGATGAAAGCCAGACAATTAGTGCCAGAATAACCGACAATATTCATGGTGGTGAAGGAAGAGAAACTTTTACTTTAGTGAAGTTAAGCAAAGATGAACAGGGTTGGATTGCAGAACC
>JAENWI010000037.1 GCA_016650115.1 Peptostreptococcaceae bacterium
AATGGATGCAGGCCTTATGTACGGTGCACTTAAAGAAGGTAAAGCGGATGTGTGTCCGGCTTATGCTACAGATGGAAGAATTATTGCCTTTGATCTAAAGGTGCTAAAGGATGACAAGCAGTTCTTTCCTCCTTATAATGCAGCTCCTATCATCCGTAATGATACCTTGGAAAAGCATCCTGAACTTGAAGATGCTCTCAACTCTTTGGCAGGCAAGCTTGATGATGAAACAATGCAACTGCTTAATGCAAAGGTTGACCTAGACAAAGAATCGGCCGAAGATGTTGCTAACGAATGGCTTAAAGCTCAAGGGCTAATTTAGAAAAGATTTTTCATACCTGTTTTGTATAATTAAAAGTACAGAGCTGCCATCACTGGTAGTTCTGTACTTTTAAATTTTGACCCTGCCATAATACGAAGAGTCTTTTAAACATCCTTCTGTATTTCCAGACAAGGCTGAGCGACACCTGGTGTATAAACAATGGAAGCATCCTAACACAGCCACCTGTACTAAAAGCAGTCCTACTGATACTACTACTCCTGCTGCTCATCCATACTACGTTGAGATAAACTTCATAATCTATTAATTACACTAATTTTTTTTGTTGAAAACGAAAGTCTTCTGAATTTGAAAACTGATAAAGAATAATGTGACATCCACAAATATTTTTATTAACGTAATATTCACCGGTAAATGTTTCAGGCTTGTCACAAGTAACCAACTAACGAGAATCTGAAATCCGAATAAAGTAAAATACTTTAACGTCTCTTCCCAATTATGTTTTTTACTTTGAAATACCCAATGTTTATTGAGCAGAAAATTCACACCGCCTGCCACCAGACGCGCTGCTGCTGTGGCCTCCAAAATTCCGATATGACCTGATCCAAATACCAAATTGACAAAAACGGTAAACAGGGATATATCTATAATGGCCGAGAGAAATGAAGAAAAACTGTATTTGAATATGTTCAAGTAAATGATAATAGAATCCTTAACCGGATTAAAATGAGATGATTTATTTTCTTCTAAGTAGATTACAGCAATGGGTACTTCAATAAATAGAATTCCCATATGCCCCATTGTCAGCAGCAGGTTCATCTCGTACTCATATTTATCTCCAGATACAGAGAGGCTAAGTTCCGTAAATTTTCTCGAGATCCCTCTTAAACCGGTTTGCGTATCTATACATTTTTTCCCGGTGCTTAAAAAATATACCAAAGATGTAATACGGTTTCCCAAAAAACTTTTTAATGGAATACCGTTTTTTCTAAAATCCCGGGTGCCAAGGATTAAACTATCTGGATTCATCTCCAATGAATTTGCTACGCGCAAAATATCTTCTGGTAAATGTTGCCCATCTGCATCTGCTGTGACATAACCACTGCATTCGGGATAATTGATGTCAGCATATTGAATCCCTGTCTTAATTGCAGCGCCTTTCCCCATATTTTCAGAATGATTGCATAGATCACATTGATACTTGGCTTTTATCATATCAAAAATACGCCGGCATTCCTGCCCGCTTCCATCATTCACAACAATGATTTGAAACTCCATCTTCGTCAACTGTTCAACTAACTTAATTAATTTTTCATCTGGATTAAAAGCCGGTATAATCACTACTGGTTTCATTTAATTCACCTTCGTCTGTTTCCTTTCTGCCTTTGTTTCCAAATAAATCTTATTCCCTATATGCTCCTCCCATATTTACTTGAAATAGCGATAACATCATAGCTGTCCTCGCCTGTTTCTTTCCGTCTGTTTATTTTCCGTAATAACTTTATGCATTATTTCCGGGTTGCATTCATTGCCAAATTTACTGCAAATAAAGCATTTCGAAATCTCTGGAGCTTGATTTCTGGCAACGATTTCCCATCCGAGTTTCAAATAAAAAACCGGAGTTTTCCCAACAAGCCAGGCTTCATCGCCACCCATTTTCATTATTTCCTCTTCTAACATATTCATTAGCTTTGTACCGAGCTTTTCTTTTCGGTATCCAATGTCCACAGCCATATCCGCCACTACGAATTCCCCGTTTCGGTTTTCAAGGCTGGCTCCTCCAATAATTTTACTATTTTTTGAATCGATGCATTCCCAGCATTTAATAACATTATCTGGTCTTTCAATGCCAGTTTCGGTTTCTAATCCGTTATCAAAAAAGAACCGGGATAATTTCTCATAATCACTGCTTTCATTAATAATATACATATCTGCCCCCCAATCGTTTTTTTAAATAAAACATCAGCCGTCAGTACTTGTGCACTCAAAAGTTCGTTTTTTTAAGCATTCATATATTCAATAACTATTTCATAATTGAACTATACCACATTTTCCCGAGTTTTGTTATATTTCAAGGCAATATTTCTGCTTTCAAATACAGGCTGGTCCCCATATATCCAGAAGGTGGCCCAGTAATATCTACTTTTGGAAATCCATTCTATCTTTACCTCCTATTGTAATAACTCAATCCAGAAGTTCGCCACGAACGATTAGTCTCTTTGTTCCACTTCCCCTTGGATGGCATGTTATTAAAGTTATTATCGATTTTTCTGTTTTGCCTAAAACCCAGACTTCATCTGGATTAACTACAAAACTGTCCGTTACTCTATATTTATACGGCTTGCCCTTATAATCTATATCTATTTCATCTCCAGTCTTTAACTCATTTAACCTGCTGAAGTATGTTCCAAAGGTATAGTTTCTGTGGCCTGCAACAGCACAATTACCCAATTCACCTGGCATTGCTGTCCCCGTTACATGCCCCGCTCCCCATTTCAACTGTACTGAAGACGATCCTTCAATAAATAATAAATCCGAAGATATTGCGGGGATATTAATCCGGCCCATTATACCTTCAACCAAATCAAGGTCTTTGTTTGGCTCTGGCTCCGCTGCCACATTTATTCCATCTCCAGAAACTACTTCTGTAAAGGTTTTATCAAGTGCAGTAAATTCTTTTTCCAAATTTTTCTCATACTGAGCGTAAAGTTTGTCTTGCTGGTAATTATTATAAAGACTGCCTATCAAAGGTACACAAATCAGCATAACTCCAATTATTATTAAAAGTGTTGAAAATCTTTTTCTATTCATAGAAAACACCTTATCCCTTGTTAACTCTATTGCGAAAGAATTTCGAAAATGCTATTATCTAAATTATAGCATATTTAGATAAAAAAAACTGACTCCCGTAAAAAGGAGTCAGTTTATGTTTGGAGAAAATTTCAATTCAAGTCCAGGTTATTTAGAAAATAAATCCTGCGATCAGGAAGCAAACTGCAGAAGCAGCCGCTTCCAAATACACCTGCTGAAAGTACCGCAGATACTGCAAGTGCCATGTTTACATCCATTGTCATAGCTCTTTATTTTTTGCTCTTCTTGGCCAATGATAAAATCACACCAAGTGCAATTGATAAAAAAGCAGCCATTATTACACGGTATTCCGGTGGAAGTAAAAATGTCAAAGTGTGAGCCGGAATCCAAAAAAATGGTATTGTCTTCATGACAACGAAGGATATAAATCCATTCCAGTCAATTCTCGATGTAATATTGAGTAATTTTATATTTTTTGTATTTTCATTTAATAAGTCAATATAAGTATCTGTGCAACGATGAAATGCCATGAAAGTTGGTGCAAATGTGAGATTCATTATGGTTGCAACTAGAAAAGCAAACACCAGCTTATTTTCACCACCTGGTAGATAGCCATTGCTCATGGCTGCCATGACTCCTCCTGCGAATATCTGAAAGATCAGAGTAATTAAAATACCAATTAAGCCCCAGACAAAAGCTTTAGGAAAAATACCTTTTGGAATACTCCATGAGCCGGTTGTAATTCTAATTGCCAACAGTTCACCCATGGTGGCCAGAATACCAAATTTGACGAATCCCATCAGGTAGGGATGTGCCGTTGTAAGTGCAGTAAATACTATGCGCGATTCTGGAACAATTAAAATCGCTGCAAAAATGACAATTCCTAATAACCATAAGATACTACCTTTTTTCAATTGTTTTCTCCTTTTACAATACTAAGAGGTCAATATCGCCCAGTCCTATTACTGGAGATGCTAATTATCTAGGTGCTTTAATTCGAATGATGTATCAATTATATTTTTTTATTTTGGAACTTCCAAAATAGCTCCTCTATTACCTGATGTAACCATAGAGGCATATCTTGCCAAATAGCCTGTTGTAATTTTTGGCTGTCTTGGTTTCCAGTTTCCTCTTCTAGCTTTTAACTCTTCATCAGATATAATGAAATCTATTTTATTTGCCATAATATCTATTTTAATTATATCGCCTTCTTCTACTAGAGCAATATTTCCCCCAACTGCTGCTTCTGGTGAAACGTGTCCTATAGCTGCTCCCCTTGTAGCTCCTGAAAATCTTCCATCTGTTATAAGTGCAACACTATTGCCAAGGCCCATTCCAATTATAGCCGATGTTGGATTTAGCATTTCTCTCATTCCTGGTCCGCCCTTTGGTCCTTCATACCTTATAACCACTACATCACCTGATACTATTTTACCAGCATTTATTTCCATTATAGCATCTTCTTCACAATCAAATACTCTTGCTGGTCCTTCATGTACCATCATCTCAGATGCAACTGCAGAACGTTTCACCACACATGAATCAGGTGCAAGGTTCCCTTTTAATACTGCTATTCCTCCGGTTTGGCTATATGGGTTTTCGATTGGTCGTATTACTTCTGGGTCTTTATTCACACAGCCATTAATGTTTTCTCCTACCGTAAGTCCTGTACATGTGATTAGATCAGTTCTTAGTAATCCTTTTTTATTCAATTCATTCATTACAGCATATACACCACCTGCATCATCTAAATCCTCCATAAATGTGTTTCCTGCTGGCGCCAAATGACAGAGATTTGGAGTTTTAGCACTAATGTCATTTGCTATATCTAAATTCAAGTCTATTCCTGCTTCATATGCTATTGCTGGTAGGTGCAACATGCTATTTGTACTACATCCAAGTGCCATATCAATCGTTAATGCATTCATAAATGCTTCATTTGTCATAATATCCCTTGGTTTTATATCTTTTTCTAAAAGTTCCATAATTTTCATTCCTGCATGTTTCGCTAACCTTATTCTTTCTGAATGTACTGCAGGAATTGTGCCATTTCCTTGCAAGCCCATTCCAAGCGCTTCCGTTAGACAATTCATACTATTTGCCGTAAACATTCCTGAACATGAACCGCATGTTGGGCATACTTTGTTCTCATATTCTTCAACTTCTTCTATTGACATGTTCCCTGCATTATATGAGCCTACTGCCTCAAACATGTCCGATAAAGAAGTTCTTTTTCCTTTCATTTTACCTGCCAACATCGGTCCACCGCTAACAAATATCGTGGGAATATTTATTCTTGCCGCTGCCATTAATAGTCCTGGAACATTCTTGTCACAGTTAGGGACCATAACCAGGGCATCGAAACAGTGTGCCATTGCCATTGCCTCTGTTGAATCTGCTATTAAATCTCTAGTAACAAGTGAATATTTCATTCCCTGATGTCCCATCGCTATGCCATCACATACTGCGATTGCTGGGAATACAATTGGTGTTCCTCCTGACATTGCAACTCCCATTTTTACCGCATCAACGATTTTATCCAAATTCATGTGCCCTGGTACAATTTCATTATAAGAACTAACTATTCCTATTAATGGTTTGCTTAATTCTTCCTTTGTAAATCCTAATGCATTAAACAGTGAACGGTGTGGCGCTTGCTGAACTCCTTTTGTGACTGAATTGCTTCTCATATCTATTCCTCCTATTATAATTATATTGCCCTTATAAAAATACGAGCCTTAAGTAATCCATAATTTTAAATTTCATACGACATCATATTACTATATTCGTTGTATAATGTCAATTGCATAACAACTCTGCAATTCAACAAAAGAAATACTTCGCTGGGGATAAACTGCCTAATGAGAATGACCTGTCTGCGAATTAGAAGTTAGTAGAACTACATTAAGAGAAGCTATAAGAATATTAATTACACATACTACATGCCATCGATTATTTTCGATGGACCACTCCAACATATATTATAAAACCTGAAAAAGTCATTTTACACTTTCTTTCATTGATACTATATTATTATAAATGGAAAGAAAAGTGGCAAATAAACATATAATAAGTATATTATTATTAAACCTAGCAAATATGGCAAGACTGACTTTGCAATTTTTTCTATTGGTATCCCTGTAATACTTGATCCAACAAAGAGATTAATAGCTACTGGTGGAGTAATCATGCCTATTGATATCCCAATTACAAATATTATACCAAAGTGAACAAGGTCAATACCTAATAACTTCATTAATGGTAAAAACACTGGCGTCAGTAAAATAACTGCTGATGATGTTTCCATAAACACGCCAGCTATTAAAATTATAGCACTTACCAAAAACATAATTATATATTTATTAGTAGAGAACCCTAAAATACCAAGTGCTAGTTGTTCAGGTATTTTCCAATTTGCTAAAACCCATCCAAATATCCCACTACATGCGATTATAATCATAATAACCGCAGATATCTTTGCACTACCTAACAATATATTGGTAAAATCTTTAAAAGTCAAATCCTTATAGATTAAAGTTGATACTATAATAGCATATACAACTGCAACAGCTGCCGCTTCAGATGGTGTGAAATAACCCGAAAATATCCCACCAAGTATAATAAGTGGCATTAGCAATCCCCATATCGCCTGTTTGAATGTTTTCCAAACATTTTTAAGTACAAATTTCGAACCCGTTGGATAATTATATTTAAATGCTTGAAATAATGCAATCGCAATCAACATAACTCCCATAAAAAAACCAGGTATAAAACCATTAACGAATAGCTGTGTAACACTTTGACCTGCTATAACAGCATATAAAACCATTGGAACCGATGGAGGTATAACAACTCCGATACACCCTCCCGAAGCAATAAGTGCTATAGATGAGCTTTCATTATAACCACGTTTCTTTAGTTCAGGAACCATTGTAGCGCCAACGGCTGCTGTAGTAGCTGCACCAGAACCAGAAATTGCTGCAAAGAACATTGCTGCCACAACTGATACAATGGATAATCCACCTCTTATCATGCCTAGCATTGATTCAGCAAATGTAACTAATTTTCGCGAAATTTGTCCTCTTGCCAATAAATCTCCTGCTAGAATAAAAAACGGAACTGCAACAAGTGCAAAACTGTCGGTGGAAGCAAACATACGCTGTACAACAATGAGCAAATTTATATCACCTTTCATTAAAACCGCTACACCTGCAATTGCAACAGAAAAGGCTATAGGTACGCCTATTAACAAGCATCCTAAAAATACAATAAATAACAAGGCTGCCATTAATTTACATCCCCCTCTCTAAATCCTACGTTAATAAGATTATCAACAGAGTGTAATATCATAATCGAAAATCCTATTGGTATTGACATATATAAATACTTCATAGGGATGCGAAGAGCTGCAGATAGTTGGCTCCCCTGTAACCCCATATATTTAAGTCCATAAAAAGTAGCAATACTAAAAAATATACCACATAATATTATTACAAATATAGAAACCAATTTTTGAAGTTTAGGTGGCAATAAATGCTGCACAACAAGTACAGATATATGCCCGCTTTTTTTATAAACACTACTCGCACCGAAAAACGTTAAATATACTAACAGATATCTTGTGACCTCTTCACTCCATGATAGTGCACTAAAGAACACTCGACACACTATTTGTAACGAAGTTGTCAACACCATCATTGCAAGTATGGTAATAATCAATTTACAACATATTCCATCTATAAAATCAGATGCTTTATGAATTAAATTTGCCATACGCATAATACTGTCTCCTCTCTTTGTTCTAGTCAAGCTAAATTGGAACACCAGTGTATAAAACCCATTACGCAGTACAACGTGCTGCATAACGGGTTCTACACCGGGGTGTTACAACTTAATTATATC
Source organism: Peptostreptococcaceae bacterium (assembly GCA_016650115.1). Lineage (GTDB taxonomy): Bacteria > Bacillota > Clostridia > Peptostreptococcales > Anaerovoracaceae > JAENWH01. Next base: position 7,994 of record JAENWI010000037.1, read on the forward strand.
AGGACACCTTTTGTAACACAAATCTTCTAAATTATTTTAGTGCTTCATTAATTCTATCAATATAATCTGAATATTCTGGATAATCACTATAAACAACTTGAACTGCATCCTTAAAACTACCTAAATCTGGATCAGTAACAATTTCCATCCCATTTTTAACTAACTCAGCCATTTGACTTTCTTCATTATCCGCAACCCATTGTCTTTCAAATTCTGCTGCTTCTTGTGCTGAATCCTTGAATATTATTTGTACATCTTCAGGCAATTCTTTAAACTTATCCAAGCTCATTGTAATTATAGCTGACGCATAGGCATGTCTAGTCATAGTTACATATTTTTGAGATTCCCAAAGCTTATATGAATAAATTACATTTATTGGATTTTCTTGTCCTTCTATTGTTCCTTGCTGCAACGCTGTTAATGCCTCTGACCACGCCATTGGAACAGCATTAACTCCTAATGCATTAAACGTTTTAGTGTAAACCTCATTTTCCATTACGCGTATTTTTAAACCTTTTACATCTTCTTCGCTTTTTACTTCTTTCTTGCTATTAGTTAAATTACGAAACCCTCTTTCAGCATAAGCTAAGCCCTTTAAATTAGCATCTTCTAACTTACCTAAAAGTTCTTGTCCAACTTCACCATCTAAAATTTTATATGCACTTTCATTGCTAGAGAATAAAAATGGCATATCTAAAACTCCCATTTCAGAAACAAAATTAGAAAAAGGTCCACTTGTTATTATTCCCATATCCAATGTTCCCATTTGCATGCTTTCAAGCATTGTTCTTTCATCTCCCAATGATCCATTAGGATATATTTCAATAGTATATGATCCATTAGTACGCTCTTTTACTAAATCGGCAAATTTCTCTGCTGCAATCTGGAAACTATCCTCTTCATTTACTGTTGTTCCTAATTTAATCACCACTGCTTCACTTTTTGAGCCTTCCTCAGTAGTTTTAGGAGCCGAATTACCAGAGCAAGCTGCTAAGCTAACTACCATAATAAGCGCTAAAACTATGCTGGCAATTTTATTAAATTTCCTCATTTTATTTCTCCCATATTGATTTTTATATTAGATTATTATACCACATGTATAATAATTAACATTTTAAATACAAATCGTATAAACATTATTTTATGTTGTACGATGTTATTATATTGTGTATGATGTCCTTTGTCAATTCTAAGTTACGACTTGAAAGTCGCACACTATGACCTCTGCTGACTTCTCATGCTAAACCGTTTTCGACCATGTTTTGAAATTTATCTCTACATGTCCATGAGATCTCCACAGCGGACTTACACCACCTAGTTAATTGTCATGCCTGGCGCACTTAAAAAAGGCTTCCAGAAATCTCTGAAAGCCTTGCATTTACTTGGTTGCGGGGGCAGGATTTGAACCTACGACCTTCGGGTTATGAGCCCGACGAGCTACCAACTGCTCCACCCCGCGATGTTTTGGGTTTTTATAAAAACCCAGGTACTAAACTATTTAATTGGTGCCGAAGACCGGGGTCGAACCGGTACGATCGATGAAGATCGCAGGATTTTAAGTCCTGTGCGTCTGCCAATTCCGCCACTCCGGCACATTGGCTCCAAGGGTGGGGCTCG